>JAQTQO010000036.1 GCA_028712155.1 Patescibacteria group bacterium
GGGCATAGATTTAGTATCAAGAATTTAGTATAAATGATTATAATTTTTTTATAAATCTATTCCATACCTACATACTTGATACTCAATACTTTATTCTCAATTTATTTTATCAGCTTTCCCGGACCGTTCGGGTTGAAACCGTTTTTAACCTCCTGACCATCGGAGTAGCCGTCGCCGTCGGTGTCGGATTTATTGGGATCGGTCTGGTAGACAAAAATTTCATCGTAGTCGTCCAAACCGTCGCCGTCGGTATCCGCCTTCTTCGGATCGGTAAAGTACCGCTCCTCCTCAGGCCGATCGGGGATGCCGTCGCCGTCGGTATCGGGCGGCAAAGCGGCCATGCATCGCGCGACGCCGTTGGGATCCGAGATCTTATGGCATAACCGGACATCGGTTGCCTGCCACGCCGCACTTTTCCAGTACCACTCTACGCAAATTGCCTTATGCACGGCATCGAACCGATCGCAGAAATCAACTCCCGCTCCCGCAGTACGGTGTTCAGAAACCACATACTGTTGACATCCCTCGCGGATGTCGGTCGTAGTGATGGCGTCGCAGGCGGCCAAATCCTCACCCCGTCCAATTTGATCAGCCTGGCACTGCTCGCGGAGGCGCGTATCCCCGATCCGATCGCAAAGCGCGGTACCATTTTTTCCTGCTAGGAGTGACAGACACCGATCGCGCAGACTGGACTCAAGCTCCAGACAATCTTCGGATTTGCCGCTTGCGATCACCCCGTCCATCTGTTGAGCGCTCCAAAGATAATACCCCGCCTTTTGGCAATCCGCTTTCTTTTCAACATCTTTAATCGCGATACATCCCGAAGTATCGGGTGGCGAGTATGACGGCGTCGGGGAAACGATGGCGTTATTCGTCACCGTCCCGACCGGAACGTTACCCGGTATCGGCCGGCTGATCAGCCAAACGCCGGCAGCAAGAGCAGCCACCGCGACCAACCCAACGCCCGCGAATACCCAATGTCGTACGTTCCCCATAATTTATAATCCGCCGCACAGGTAGCGGCCCTTATCGTCCTTGCAGGTAATCCTCAAATTGGTAATCTTCGGCACACCGCCAAAGCGATCGGCTTGCACGGCCGCCATGAACTTAAGGTACTTGCCGCGCACCTCGCCTTTCCTGGCTTTGAATTCGCTGGCGGTAATCAACGGCGACGTGCCAATGCGGGCATTGAAGTTATCATCTGCCGTCTGCACCACTTTATCGCCAATCGCATAGCGATTGTCCGCGGGAATCCACGTATCCGCGTCACCGGGCGGAAAACCGGCAGGGTCGTCGCTGACATACACGAACAGCTGAATTTTACGATTCACACCTAAATCCTCAAAATCGTAGAGGATTTTTCCCCACCGCCCGTTCCAGCTGGTAATCGGGGTGTCAAATGACTGGAAGTTCTCGGCTGCAGCCGGCGGGTACACCACGTTGACCGTGCGCAGCACAAACGCGCGGTTGGCGCCGAGGAAATCGCTGTACATATACACGAGATCGCCGGGGAACTTCTTACTGAAAAGCATGGCACCAGAATTTGGATTGAAACGCGCGACCCAACCATTATACCCCGTTCCCCACACCATGCCGTCGCTGTCGCCGGAGACTCCCGTTGGCTCGGCGCCGGCGGGCATAGTCAAGATAATCTTGCCGGTTCCGTCCGGATACATCCCGGTCAACGTATTGGTCTGGTTATTCGCAGTCCACACCCTCCCCTGGTCGTCAAGACCAATCCCCCGGCCCCAGGTGCCCAGATCGTACTTCGTCACCGTGTAAGGAGGGTCTCTGTCGATCTTTGCCATCCCCCCAGTATGACCAAACCAAGGATTATCTTCCATATCCATACCCACACCGTACGCAGGGGTGTCAGGGATGGTCTTGCAGAAAGCGGTATCACAGGGATCGCTGGCAGCGTTGACTACCGGCAGTGTCGGGTCAAGGACATTAGTATACCGCACAACTTCATACCAGGTGTTGTTACCGGTCATCGATGATTGCCACAAGTTATCTTTGGAATCCATAGTTAGGCCGTACACCTGCGGGCCTCCGCTGATCACGCGAACTGGCGCACAGCCCGCAGCCGGGTCGGGATTGATGCGTTTAATGGTAAAGTTATTGCCATAAGCCGGATCACGCCCGGACGCACCAGCCCAAGCGAAGCCTTCGCTGTCAATCGCCACGCCTTTTCCGGCATTACTCGTTTGGACATTTCCGCATGCTTTGACCAAACCGGTTTTGCTGTCGAACAACGCGACGTAGTCGGAATGCCGGTAGGACACCCAGGCTTGCGCTGCCTCGACGTTCACCGCTGTGCGCGTCGGGTATTTCGCGATCGCGCCGCCGCCGCCGCAATCGGCCGCGCAGGTGGTGTTGCATACACCTTCGGCGACGAGATTGCCGTCCGGGCACTTCGGGCCGTAATCCATCGCGCACGGCCCCGGGCACACTTTGTACTCGTGGACAATGGTGCCGGCCTGCGGGCCAATCGCGACCATCTGTGTAACTATGTCTGCCGTGGTTCGGGCAATCCAAATGTATTCGGTCGGCGGATTGGGCGGAACGGAAATGGTCGAGATATCCAGATCTTTGAGACAGGTGCGCAAGGAGCGGATCTGGCAGCGCAGGTTGTTGCAGAACGCACAAAGATTTTCCACCATGTAATCCTCCGGGCCGGCGATGGCGGTGCCGAGGCACTTGTTACGAATCGCCGTCACACGCGCATTGATTTCATCCTGGCTCAGCTGGACGCTCTGGAATTCAACCTCATCGAGCGCCACGGTCTTGCCGTTGAGCCCCAGCACCCACAGCCACCAGCTGATATCGAGGTTCGGCGGCGGATCCACGGCCGGCCCCAGCAGCGACACGTCGCGCCGGACACCATCCAGGTACAGCACCATGCCCAGGAAATCATATTTGCCGCCGCCGGCGTCCCGCGCGTTCCAGGTCACCGTCACGTTATGCCAGGTATTCCGCTGCCAGGTCGTGCCGAGGTCAACGGTTGCCGCCGAAATGCTGGCGAGCCGCAATTTGTCCACATTGTCATTCACATTGATCCAAATCGACGCGGTACGGTCCCCGGGTCCGTAGACGTCGCCGGCACCCGCTGCCGTATCATACTGCAGCACGCTGTCGGCTTTAAACTGCAGGGACTTCCCCAGCATGATCTTTGCGCCGGTCGCAAGATTTGTGCTGCCGTCCGTCAGGCCGTCAGAGAACGCCAGATTTTTTTGAGCCTGGATGTTAAACTTCTGATTCGTACCGGAAATCGCCTCCACACTGTCATCGTAGTGCGCCAGGAACAACGTCGTCGCCCCCTTGCGCGGCAACGGATAGATTTCGCGGTAGGTGCCGCTGCCGACCGCATAGTGCTTGTCGCAGAACTGACCAACCAGGAAATTGTCCATGTCGCACTCTTCGCACATCTGCACGCCGGACACCGCTTCGAAACACTGGTTTCGGGCCGCATTCCATGTTGAGGGGAAATCAAGCTCCCAAGTTGCCGGCCAGACCAGGTCAAATTTCTCGGATCCGCCGGCATACGGCAACCGATTGACCAATTCCCACCCGGCATTCTTGGCTGCATCCGTGAGTTCAAACGACCCGGGCTGCCATGCGGTTCCTTTATTCCGGGTATTGGCGACCTCGTAATTCGGATGCGGGCCGGTCGGAGAATTCTTTACATTGACATAGATCTGGTAATTCCCAACCCCGACGGACGTCGCCGCCGTGAACCGGCGGGCGGTGAAATTGTAATACGTGTACGGGAAGCAAGCATGGGTATTCACATACCCCGCTTGCGGAGAAACCGGGTCAAGAGGGAAATACGTGCAGCCCCACCACACCTGGAACTGTCCGAACACATACGCGGGGCCGGACCCTCCCCCCGGATCGGAATCCTTGGGGATTTTTTTGACGTTTTCCACTTCACCGTTGCCGCACGCCTGGGCGTCGCAGTCGTCCGAAATTCCGTCGGCATCCACGTCGCGGCCGCGTGAACGCCAGCTGGTTTCGTCGTGGGTGAGCGACTGCGCGTAGCCTTCCTCGCGGAAGAGCCGGAAGTTCGGCGCGGGCAAGCTTTCCAACGCGCGGGCAAACGCCAGCTGCGGATTGCCTTCCTGGCCCACCTGGCGCTTGAGCTGCTCCCAGTTATAGCAGACGTCGCCGTCGGCATCCAGGTCGCAGGCATCGCCGCCGCAGAACTGGCAGGTCGAGCCCAACGGGAAGCCCAGCGCGCTGTTGCACTCCGGCGGCGAACCGATGGTGGTGTACGGCTGCAGCGTGTCGAACCGGCAGATGCCGACGTCCTGGTCGTAGTCGGTCTGCTCGGGATTGTACGTCGCCGGGCACGTGTCGGACTTGTTGAACGAACCGCTGCAGCCGGAAATGGTGAACCCGGTGTCGCCGAAGCGGTCGCTGTCGCGGTCGGTGCAGCGGTCGCACGCGTCGCCGACGTTGTCTTCATCGTAGTCCGGCTGCATGCACACCCCGATGCCGTTGCGCGTGCCTGCGCTGTCGGCGGTTCCCGGCGCGCCCGTATAGACCGCGCGTTCGCGGAACCACACCTGGCCGTAGTTATTCGCCGCATTCAGTAAGCCGAACTCGCTCCAGCCCTGGAAGTCATACCACTCGCCCTGGGGGTCATTGCCATCCAAGGGGCCGCCATCCGTCCAGTTCCCCAAGCCCTGCGGACTGGGGTTGAACGAATCATCCCCGCTGGCGATTGCGATGATGGAGAACTCCGCGGCCTCAATGCCGCCTTCCACCATCGCGGAGAGGTCGTCGGTGATGCCCTGCATCGTTTTCTTTTTCGCGCACGTCGTCGCGGTGCCGGCGCTGCCGTCGGACGGGCCCAGCACGATGCCGTGCACCGGATCGGTAACCTGGCTGATTTGAATCGTGTAGCTGCCCAGGATTCCCGGCGGATGGATGTTACCGTCGCACAGCAGCACGTCCCGCAAGTAAGGATTTGCACCCCCGGCCTCGGCAAAGAGATCGATCGTCGCGAACAACGGCCCGGCCACTGCTGTGGGATCATATTTGAAGAAAATCCTGGCATCGTCAGCGTCGGTATTGGAGAACGATTCGAAGAAGGCTTCCCGTACACCCGCATTGATCCAAACTTTGTCACTCTGATTCCACGACGAGCCATCGGCCGGGAAAGTGACCGACGCCGGAGCCTCCTCCAGTACGCGGTCTACCCCGGTAATCGCCAGCGACCCGCCGGTAACGGAAAATTCGCTGTCCAATTTGGCCATCGTGGTCTTGTCGACTGCCGTATCATACGCCCAGCCCAGCAACTGCACGCCCGCGGGGAACCGAATCCTGGTTTTCACCATCGCCGCCTGGCCAGCCGGCAAATTATGCCAGTTGCGCAGCAGGATGGACTGGACATTCTTATGTGAACCCGCGGCGGAAAATCCTCCGCCGCCGCTCTGAACGACGAAATTGTTGCCGGGAACCTTGCCATTGAAATCAACGGTATCTTGGCGGAACCGTTCCAGGATGAAAATCAAATCGCCGGCTGGTGAGATATCGGAAGACGCCGCCAGCGCCGGCCGCGACCCGCACTGGATGGGTTCGTGCGGCGGACTGAGCACCGCCCCGCGATGGCCGGAATTGATGGCGGTGCTAGTCGGATCGTAACTGGGGCAGTACGCCGTTTTCCATACCAGTTGGTTGGCGAAAGTGTTTTGCCCGTCGCCGACATTGTTGCGCCAGACCGCATAGGTTTCATTGGCCGCATTCGGAAACACAGGGTTTGCATTTTTCTGGACGGTCACCATGATATCGGACAACGGAATGGTGTCAAACGCTTTCGCCTTGTAATCGGCTCCCAAGGCGTTCCACGCCCCGTGCCCGGCGCCTGGCCCGTCGAACCACCAGGTTGTGCCCATGTCTTTGTTGAATTGCGTAACCCAATGCTTGGCATCCGCATCGTTCATCCGGGCCACCAGCGTCCAACCGCCACCGTCGGTGGTCATGTCACAGAACACGTCTTCGTCCTTGGTGCCGTCGCCGTTGGTATCAATCGGGTATGTAGTGCTGCCATCCGGCGCAATGCCGTCCCAGGCTTCGCCAGCTTCCAAAATTTCCTTACAGGAACCGTAGAGCCGGCCGGTCTGCTGCAATTTGAAATCCAGCACGAGCCTGGTCGCCCCGTTGCCCAGGGCGGTTGCCCGCGTGTCGGGCGAACCGACCGCGCCGGAACCGTCGTCGACTACGCCGGCTTCGGTGATGATATTGGTTTTCCCCACGGCATAACCGGCCGCCCCGGACACCAGGTCGAGTTTGACGGCGTCGATGTTCCCGCCCTTGCCGTCCACGGCGACGCAGGTACCCGTCCCGCAATTCCCCCCAAGCGGAGTTCCGACCGCGGTGCAGGCGCTCGTCGCATCCGTGCAGCGCAGCGGATCGCGGTAGATTTGCATCGCGAGGTATGTTCCGCCCGGCACCGGCGCGGCGCCAACCCGGTCACTCCAGTAGAAGTCGTAGCATTCGCCGTCATCCGTCCACAGGTCGCAGTTGCCGGGATGTAACCCTCCAATATTCAATGCCGCATCATGCACATTGATAGCATTCACCAAAGGATCGGTGGCCAGACCGCTGCTCGCATCAAAGGTTTTCGTCTGCACCTTGCCCGACTGCTCGTACACGGTGACCGCCTTGACCGTGGACAGCACCGGACGGATGCAGTCCAGCGACGTATTGCAGATTTGATTGTTGTAGCGGCCGCCGACGCAGCGGGTGGGATTGTTCAACGTCCGGCAGTTATCCGTTATGCGCCAGAGCTCCTCGCCCTTGCTATTGTCATTGCCCAGCGGCGCCCAGCCCTCCCGCCGGCAGCTCTCGCTACAGTACGCGCACTGGTACGAAACGTTGAAATCGTCAACATTCAATGAGGCATTGTTGCCAAACCCGGGACCGCCATTTTCCACTTCGAGCGCCAGTTCAAACGCGATAGGGTCGTTAGCAACCGTGGCGTCGGCGATGAACTCCGAGCGCAGCGTGTACCAGCCGCCGCCGAGATCCTGCATCGCCATGGGCATGCGCAAGGGTAAACGGAATCCCTGGCGGTTGACCGCGACAGGATTCGGCGGGGACGGTTCGTTATCGACATCGCGGCAGTCGGTGCGGTATGACACCCCGTTCGCAGTCGCGCGTCCGTCATTGAAATGCGTGCAGGCGCGGATCGGCCGCAAACGGAGGCGCGGCACCATCTGGGGGTCGGACGGCCTGACGCGGGCCTGGATGGTATAGCGTACGCCGTAATCCGGCGAAATATTGACGTGTGCCGGGTTGTCTTTGGTGCGCAGGGCGACATACTGGCCCTGGTTCAAACTCATGAGGAGAATTTCGGCGCTATGCACCCCGCGGTAGGTGCGCCCGTGGCTGCGGCTGGGGAAGAAGTCGTACAGCCGCAGGTAGTCGGTTGCCTGGCGCAGATGTGCATCCACACCCGGCGACGCAAAGAAGGTAAATCCGTTCAAACCGTCTTCAAAGCTCGAATTGCCCACCGTCTGATCGGTGGTGCGGTCGTTGTCCGTGTCGATGCAGGTGTCGCACAGGTACCCGACGCCGTCGTTGTCGAAATCCTCCTGGCCGGGGTTGTAGCCCTGCATCGTATCCGGATTCGTGTACGTGCAGTTGTCTTTGCGGCAGTTTTCCGCCGGAGTACCGGCACCCCAGCCGTCGTAATCCACGTCGCTGCAGAGATCGCAGGCGTCGCCCCACTGGTGGCCGTTGGGCCAGACTTGGCCGTCACGCACGTCCGGCGTCTGTGCCTGGCAAAGATCGGTCTGCCGTCCCATCGGTGCGCCGGTCGAATCTAATGCCAGACAGTCAAGCGTCAGGGTGCAATCCTTGCGGAGTTCACGCGGATCGGTGAAACACGCCACGCCCGCGCAGTTGGCTTCCGCGACGCAGAAGCTGCGCGTAATCCCGGCCGGGAAAACGGCCGTCGGCGCATCGCCATCGCTATTGTCCTGATCGGGATTGTAAGCGGTCGGGCAGTTGTCGTTCTCGTCGCAAATACCGTCGCGGTCCTGGTCGGAAGCGCACGCCATGTCACAGGCGTCACCCACGCCGTCCGGCGGCACGTCGGAATCGCGCTGGTCGGGATTGGGCACGTCGGGACAGTTATCCGCCCGGTAACCGTACTGGGGGTTATCCTCGGGCGCTTCACAGACACCGTCATGGTCGCGGTCGTTGTCGGGCGAATGCGGGCACGGGTCGCAGGCATCGCCCAGGCCATCGGTGGGCGACCAAACTTCCAATTCGGCGAGTTTTTCATTGCCCACGGGGGCAGCCGATGTGCGCAGAATGCGCACGTACCGTGCTCCGAACTTGAAGTTGGTGGTCGCGCCAAGATTGATGACGTAGTCAACGCCAGGCAAATCACACGGAGCCGCTATCTCGCAATCCGCTCCCAAGTGGTCGGTAAAATTCTCCACGATCTCGGTGACGGTCTCGAACGGTCCGCCCGCCCCTACCGGCCAAGCTGCGACGCTGCGTACCGTCTCATACCGGCCGACTCCGAAATTTGGATCGTTGGAGACCAAAATGTTAAACGCGGGGAAGAAACTGCCCGGGTCAGCAGGATCGGGGAACAGTTTGACGTGATTGAATTGGACAATCCGGCCCAAGTCCACCTGGTACCAGGCACTCGCGGTGTAGCCCGTCTGCCCAGGTAAAACCGGCGACCAGAATTGTGACGCGTCGGTCCAGTGGCCGTTGAGCGGACTGGCGGCATTCGACTGCGTCGGGCTGGAACTGCCGGCTTTACGGCGCGCCACGTTGGAATCAACCGCATCGGAATCCGGCAGACCACAGATGCCCGCGCCGCACTCGCCCCCGCCCGGTCCTTTCGGGCAGAGTGCGCCCGGCGTTCCCCCGCCGATACAAACGTACGGGTTATACGTTCCTACGCAGTCATCAATATCGTCGCGCACGCCGTCACGATCGGCGTCGCCCGACCCCAGCGCAAGGAAATTGAAGCAGGCATCCCCGAGGCCGGAGACGTCGGACGCCGGACCGCGCCAACCGCCCTGGCTGGTCGGAAATTCCATCCGCGTGTAGAGCTTGTAGCCCCGGCCGTCGCTGGCACTGTCCACGGTGTAACCGTAGACGAACGCCTGCTGCGGACAGCCGAACTGGAGCTTCTGTTCGTTCCAGCACGTGGTCGGGTCATACGGGGTCGTGCAGCCGACGAATACGTTGAGCGGGTCCACCGGCGGGGTAACGCCCAACTGCGCCTTGAACGACTGCTTCCATGACGGCCAGACCGAGAAGCTGTGCCCCGGCACGTACGTACCGCCGACGTACTCATGGCGCAGCAAGTCCCAGAGCGGGAACGTGCCGCCGCTCTTGCGCTGGGCCACCCGCAAAGACAACTGCAGATCCTGAAGCTGACCAAAGCGAATGGTGTCGCGGCGGATTTTTGACTGGGGGCTCAGACAGGAGAACGCCGCCTTGCCCGGACAGTCCAGGTCCGAAGAACACGCAACATTTTGGCAGGTACCCCCGGTGCCGCACGCGGCGTCTACGCCCGGCGGGAAGCAGAAACCGTTGTCGACATCGCCGTCAGGATTGCATGGAGCGCCGGGCGCCGAACCAAGATTGCAGAAACCAACATCACCGTCGCTGCACCGCAAACTCGTGCAGTCGCCGCCCGCCGCACTGCAGCGCATCGTTTCACAGGCGCCAAACGACGCCA
The DNA here is from genome assembly GCA_028712155.1 of Patescibacteria group bacterium. Classification (GTDB taxonomy): domain Bacteria; phylum Patescibacteriota; class Patescibacteriia; order Buchananbacterales; family GWA2-38-13; genus VMFR01. Next base: position 9,719 of record JAQTQO010000036.1, read on the forward strand.
GGTCCACATTGAACTTCCAGTCGGCAAGCAGCGCGTCGTACACCGCTTCCGATTGTTCATTCGCCTGGTCGTTGTAGGAAATCAGGTAAATGTTGGCGTACAGGGTATCGCCAACGCAAGCCTGGTTAATCGGGCACACACCACCGCCGCCCACCGTGCAAGCCTTGGTCGAATCCTCGCTGCAGTGCCCGTTGGAATTGCCAACCGGCAGGTGCACCAGGTTGGTTGCGCCCACGTAGATGGTGCGGCCGTCGCGGACCGCGGGGTAGCCGTCCACCGTTGTGGATTGGGCGGCGGCGCCGCGGTTGGGCACGTTGAAAACGCAGCGGTCGTTCGGGCAATCAGCATCCGAGAAACAAATACCGTCGAGCCGCCCCGGATCGGCCGGCGGAACCGCCGCCTTGCTGCACGTGCCGCTCGCGTACCACGTCGCCGGCGACAGCCGCCAGGGGTTGGACAGCACCTGGATGCCGATGGCATCGTGGACGGGGTTTGCCAGACCGATGCCGACGCGGCAGACGGCGAAAATATCGCCGCCGCTATGAGTCGCATCGGTATTCATGTACCTCAAAGCAATGCGAGCTGTTCCCTCCCGACGCTGGCCGAAATCAAAGGTGACGATCTGGCGGTCAAGGAGCGACGGCAACCGCGTGACCTGTTCAAGTGGGTGCTGCGCCATGGACTCATCCGTGATTTGAATGCCAAATTGCGTCGGCTGCTCGAAATCAGCATCGTACGCGAAAACTTCGAATGCCGCCTGGTAGTGGCCGGCTTTGGGAATCGTGAATTCATACTCCAAGTAGCTGGCAGAAGTGTTAGTCGTAATCCTGGCGCAGATGTCATCGGCATTGTTACCGGTCACTGCAGCAACCGGAGTGAGTATGCCAAGTTGACCGAAGAAACTATAGCCTTCTTTAATTGCAATCGCCGGTGTTTCGCCAAAATAGTTGAGCGGGAAGATGAAAGATTTCGGCAAACTGCCGCCGACGCGGACGAGCGGCAAAATGTCGGCCTCCGGCAAGTCATCAATGGTCTGCGGGGTGGCGTTGACGTCGCGGCAATACGATAGTTCAAAATTCGTGTACGGCAATTTATTCGAGCGCGCACCGGGCGTCGCACCGCCTTCAGTTTCGTCATCGGCACCGGTACAGCCGGGGTCCGCGGGCAGGGCGGGCGGACCACTGCAGCCGGCAAAATCGCAGCTGCCATTCCCGTCATTATCTATGCCGTCGCTGCACTCAACCGGATAGCCGCCGGCGGCCAATTCTCCCGTATCGCGCCACTTGCCCCGCCACGCCGACGGCCACGGATCAGCGCACACGTCGTTTTGAACATCCACGGACTGCTCGGCCGTTCCGGCCGTCGAGCCGGTGCCGCGGGCGGTCACCGCCACGCGCCCATAACCGTTCACCAGCGTATTGGTGACAGCGATGGTCTTGCTCTTGAATTCAGGGGCGGCGCAACCCGCCGGCGCCGGAGGGCTGGGCGGGCACGACAGATTCATGATGCCGGACACGTCAAAGACCTTGCGCCAGAAATAATCGACCGCCGCGGCGGGCTGGTCGGCCCGCGCATCGTAGCAATCGGCGGTGTACCCGTGCTGGTTGCCGGCCGCAGTGGCATCCACGTCGCCCACGCAGACGTTCCCGGCGCAGGTAAATTGGTCCTCGGTGCGGGGTTGATTGGGCGGATTGACGGTGACCCGCGCGACATCGCACTGGCACTGCCGGGCGCCGGCTTCAATCGCAAAATCCCACTGACTGACGGCCGTGCCATCCAGCGCCATCCCGCTCTCGCTCAAAAGCCCCGTCATGCCGGCCTGCAACACCACGTGGTAGCGCACGCCGGAGGTCAGCTCGGTCGGTTGTAGCACCTCCACGCGGCGGCCGAACGGGTCGTAGATGAGCTCTGTGATGATATTTTCGTTCGCCTGGCAGCCCGCGCGGGTGCACAGCAGCACGTTATCGTACTTGCCCGTTCCGTCCCGATGCAGCACCGTTCCCCGGTCCATCGGCTGGTCGAACGTGACGGAAATCAGCGGGCTGGAGCACTTCACCGTCTGCGTCGGGCTCTTGCACTCCTGATCGCTGTCGCTGGGTGTGCAGTGTAAAACCTTGGGCGCACCGCCGGCGCCCGCACCGCTGATGCACTGCGCATCGTAAGCCGTCCAGCGCGCGGCCACTTCATCGGACGGCATCAAGTCAGAGCGTATTTCGAGTTCATCAATCACAGCCCGGGCTTCGGCGAGCGCCGGCGGTCCGGCGGTGCCTGTGCCAATGGTCAACTCGGTTGCGTCATCCACGACCAGCGGGCCGGTACCCAAGACCGCCGTATTGGTAACAGCCGAGGCATCATCCACGGTCAGTTGCACGGACACGTTCGTCCCACTCACTTCCCAGCTGGCGGTAATCAAATGCCAGTCCTGAGCTCCGGGAAAAAATGCACTCGGCAAGTTATATTGCACGGATACTTCTTGATATTCAAGAACAACAGCTCCGCCTCCCGCGACCGAGATAAATGACAATTCCATCGAACCGTTGCCCGCCGCCCCGAGCACATGCGCCAGCATCCGCTCCGCAGCGCCGTCCCAGAGTGAATTCACCCACAGAGAAATACTCCCGCGGTTGGGGTCAATAATACCCTTGGCCGGATACACCAATTTGCTGGCGGCATTATTCATCACCACGCCTTTGCCGAGCTTTTTGACACCGCCGCCGTCGTCGACGCCGTCCGCATACGTGATATTCACCGCGTCTTTTGGCTCCAGCGTGCCGCTGGGTGACAACAGCAGCGTGAGCTTGTCATCGTAATGGCCGATGGCGCGCGTCGCGCCCGGCTCCGGCGTGAGCGGGTAGACTCCGTAGAGATTGGTGCTGCGGTAGAGCTCCGTGCAGCGGTTGCCGACCCAGAATTTCGCCAAGCCTTCCGCATTATCGGGTTCGTAGGTCGCGGTGATGTCGGCCTCGTGTGCGCCAATATACGGTGACCACCGGGTGACGCTGTGTACCACGTAGTCATCCGCGTGCAAGCCGGCACCGCTCAGCGTGCAGGCCGCCAGGTTGTCGGCGCCGTTCTGTAAGACGCAGGTCGGATACGACGCATTGCTCTTGCCTGCATCATCCTGTACGGCTTCCTCACCCACAATATGCGCATAATGCCAGCGGAAATTGGCTTCTGCCACCAGCATGCTGCGCCACGACTTCTCAAAAACCATCACCCATTGTCCGGCCGCCGGCGGCGCCGGGAATTCAAACAGCAACCCGCAACCAAGCGACACCACGTTGTGAGCCCGGTCAAGCTGGGCAACCGGCTGCAACCCCTGGAGTTCGAAGGCGGTGTCCGCGGCGCAGCCGCTGTCGGTATTGGCGCTGATGGCAAACCGGTTGCCATCGGTGCTCGACACGCACACGTACGTGTCTTCGTCGCAGGACAGCGTTCCGCGGAGCTGGGGCGGCAGGCCGCTGACCGTCTGTACCCCGCCGCTGACTTGCGCCGTAAACGCCGGCCCGCGGATCGAGGCGTGGTAGGGAGTGGAATCACTGTCGGGCTGGACGTTTTGTTCCAGCGGGACGACATCCACGGCGGCGGTCTTGCACACTTCAGAACCAACACGGAACGTCCAGGTGCACGGCGTACGCGGATTATCGCACCGCAGACCCTGGCCCTGCAGGTCGACAATCACACCTGCCGGGAACGTCACGCGGTATTGATGGCCTTCCTCCCACCGCGCGGGGCTGCCGCTCGGGGTAATCGTGACCGCGGCGCTGCCCGGCGGCGCGTTGAGCACCTGGGTGGTCTTGTTATCCCACCCGTAGAGCCCGCCGTCGGTCAGGTTGTCGATCCGGACATGAGTCCGCACGCTGTCGATGTCCGGCGGATTGGAAAACCGCACATAAATCATTTCATTCCGGCATGCCGGCTGTGATCCCGACGGCTGGTAATCCTGGATGGTGAACGGCCCCCACCGGCCCGGTCCGCCCGGCCCCTGCACGATGAATACGCCGCTGCCGGTTTTGCCGCGGGTGGTAGCTTGAATATTGGTTGCGCCGCTCGTACCGCGGGTCTCGGCAATCTGCAACGGACCCCAGCGCGGATTTCCGAGCCAATCGTAAACGGAACCGGTGAGCACGCAACTGTCCGTGCAACCGTCAGCGTCGTCCCCGATGCCGTCCATGCCGGTATCGCATTCCTCACCCGTCTCGATCTTATTGTTGCCGCAGACCGCCTGGATTGCATTGGGGTTGCCGGTGAGACCGACCACCGTGCAGCGTTCCGAGCAGTTATCGCCGCCGCCCGCTCCCGCCGTCGGCGTGCGGCCGTTCGCCAGGTCGCCGGATGCGCACCATCCGTGGTAGATCGTGGTCAGAGCGCCGGCCGGACCGCAGACTTCGCAGGACTCCCCTGCCCCGACAATGCCGTCCCCGCACAAAGATTTTGCATACAACGAACCCTCCGGCAGACAGACGCTGGAACAGCCGTC
>JAQTQO010000005.1 GCA_028712155.1 Patescibacteria group bacterium
ATGGGGTATAATCCAGTGTTTTTGTAGGGGTAGGGGGCTCAGAGTTGGCAATCCCTGCCCCCTACCCCTACCACCCCACCCGGGGCACGCTTTTGGCTTTGTAAAACGATTCGGGGTTAGTGGAAGGGGAGGTGAAAAATCCTAAGTGAGCAAAACGCTAACTCTGCGGAAAACCGCAGAGTTTTTTGCGAGCTACTGGTAGGTGGCAGGGGGCGTTTTTTGTTTGAGCAAATTTTTTTCCCTAAACGAAACCTGAACAATATGGTATAATAGCTACATCGAGACATAAGTTATTCACAGGGGGTTGAGTAAAAAATGGTCAATCTAGCAAAAAGGGACAGAAAAATGGTCTTTTTTGTATTGAAAATTTTTGACAAAAATATTTTTGCCGGCTAAACTTGTCAGTCCAGGGTGATTATTTAAAAAACACTGGTATCAGCAAGCAAGCCAGGGGAGCTGGGGTTCGAACCCAGATCGCCGCCTTTGGAAGAGAGGCATTCTGCCGATTGAACTACTCCCCCAAATCTTGCTTGCCAGTACCAGTGTTTTTATGTTTGCAAAAACGCATATATTGTAATCTGTGTTACCCATGAGGTCAATCAGTCGCGTAAGGAGAGTGCTAGTTCCGTTAGTATAGCCATTTTTAGCGGAGTTTGCTCTTTACGTTCGATTTTATCCACAAGAATTTCCGGTGCTTTACATCTGCAGGTGAGCCGTCTTGATTGTTGTCAAGTTTTTTTTGATGCCATCTTTCCTGTTGCAAGAAAAGTGTTGGCTGTCGGAGTTCGTACCACTGTTTTTCCGAAGCGTCACAAACTAACCACTTACTTCGATGCGCCCATTGGAGGAATTTAGGGAAAATTGCGCCGCGAGGAGGAGCATTCCTGCCCGGCAGGAAATTTCGCGTTGTTTGAGGACACGCGGCGTGGCCGAGTTCGCGAAATTCGCGACGACGAGTGGCACAATTTTCTAAATTCCGAGACAGGGCGCGCTTTTGGCGGCACCTTTTCTAAAAAGGTGCCTTCAATTTTATCCCCTTGACATCAATGTTAGAAAGATATAACATGTGGATATGTTAATTATTTCTAACATTTAAATACGTCATCCCGCACCCTGATGCGGGATCCAGAAAGTAATTAAATCGGATAACTACTGGATTCCCACTGAGTTTACCCCGTACTTGATACGGGGCGGGAATGACAGAGGGGAATTAATATGACCAAAAATCAGTTCCAAACGATGAAACTGGTCGCCGTCGTGGGGCTGGCGATGCTGTCCAGTCAGGCAATTGTGCTGCGCAATTACGTGCTGCCGATCATCGGCTTCGCGCTGGTGGTGCTGGTGCTGCTGTATTTCCGCGGGCAGGTGAAAGAGGTGATGGCCGACGAGCGCGATTACGAAATTTCCGGCAAGGCCGCGCGGTTGGCGATTCAGCTTTTCGGCTGGTTTTCCGTTGTTATTATGTTTGTGCTGTATGCACTCCGCGACGTCAATCCGTTTTATGAGACGAGCGCGCAGGTACTGGCGTACTCGACGTGTTTTCTACTGCTGGTCTATTCACTGACGTATAAGTTTTACGACCGGATTGCGCACTTGGAAAAGAAAGGTCTGTATTTTGCGCTCGGGTTGATCGGGCTGGTGATCGCGACGATTATTGGCATGCGACTGTTGAGCGGCGAGGATGACTGGCTGTGCCAGAACGGCGCGTGGGTCAAACACGGCAATCCGTCGTCTCCGGCGCCTACGGTTCCGTGCAGTAAGTAGAACTTATCTTACAAATAATTTTTCCTCAATTTGTCATTCCCGCGAATGCGGGAATCCAGTCAATTAAGCTGTTCTAGATTCCGGCTCTGGGGCCGGAATGACAGAATAAAAATATCGTTTCTGGATTTATGAAAAATCGTATCCGGGAGTTACGGACCAAAATGCAGCTGACGCAGGAGGAACTGGCGCAAAAGACGGGAGTCCGGCGTGAGACTATCGTGTTTTTGGAGCAGGGAAAGTACAACCCGTCGCTTGATTTGGCGCACCGCGTCGCAGAAATTTTGGGCGTCAAGATTGACGCCCTGTTTATTTTTGGTAGGGAGTAGTTCTCATTTCAAACATTTGTGGCGTGAATAAAATTTCCTTTCTCCAAAACGGTGATTTTCTTGTAGGGGTAGGGGGCTCAGAGTTGCGAAGCCCGCCCCCTACCCCTACCACCCCACCCGGGGCACGCTTTTGGTTTGGCCTAGCCGATTGTCCGCCTTTCCCAGAAAGGCGGCGTCGTTATACAATAGAAGTCAGTAATTATTGGCCTATTCAATTATGAAGCGATTTCGCGAGTCGCCGTACCGTTCCATTGTCAAAGCCGCGACATTCCGGATTTTGATTATTTGCGCGGATTCCGTCATCCTGTACAGCCTGACGCGGCGGGTGGATTTGACAGCGAGTGTGCTCATTTTGAGCAACCTCTCCAGCACGGTTTTTTATTTTGCGCATGAACGGATCTGGAATAAGATTCACTGGGGCAAGAAGGTGCATGAGAACGGCGCGGCCGTTCGGGCATAACTGGTATGGCGGTCACAGAAAACCGAAAAAAGGATTTGCGTCGCGGGGTGGACCACATCGGCGTGTGCTGCGTGTTTTTTTGCCATGACGGCAAGGGGCGCATACTTTTGCACAAGCGCAGCGAAAAATGCCGCGACGAGCAGGGGAGATGGGACTGCGGCGGCGGGGCGGTGGAGTTTGGCGAGCAGATCGATGCGGCCGTGCGCCGTGAAGTGAAAGAGGAGTTTGGCGTTGATGCCGAGGAAGTGATACTGGCGACAACCTCCAACGTTTTGCGCGACAACCACGGCACGCCGACGCACTGGATCGCGCTGGTGCATGCGGTGCGCGTGAACCCGGATGAAGTGGAAAACTGCGACCCGGAAAAGATTGAAGAATTGGGGTGGTTTGCGCCGGAATCATTTCCCGAACCGCGCCATACCTGTCTCGACCGGCACTATGCCATGGTGAAACACTTAATTGAACAGGTCTGATATTTCGATATATCGATAAACCAGCAGGTATGCAAAAATTGTTCATCAAGAATCGCCAGGAGCAAAAAATTTCCGTTATCGTGGAGGAGGCAACACCGGCGCGCGGGCTGGCGTTTGTGATGCACGGGCTGGGCGGGTTCAAGGAGCAGCCGCACCTGCAGGTGATAGCCGACGCTTTTTTGCGCCACGGATACACCGTGGTCCGTTTTGATACCACCAACACGCTTGGCGAAAGCGACGGCACGTACGAGCAGGCGACCACCACCAATTACCTGCAGGATTTGGAAGATGTCATCGTGTGGGCGTCGCAGCAGCCGTGGTACCACGAACCGTTCTGCCTGGTCGGCCACAGCCTGGGCGGAATTTGCACGGCGCTGTATGCTCAACGCCATCCCAGGAAAGTCAAAGCCCTGGCGCCGATTTCTACCGTCGTGTCGCGGGAACTTTCGGTGGCCGCAAGCGGTGAAGAGGCGATGGCGCTCTGGAAGAAACACGGCTGGAAAGTCGAAGAGAGCAGATCCAAACCCGGAGTGATGAAGCGGCTGCCGTGGTCGTTTGTCGAGGACGGCATGCAGTACGATTTGCTGCCGAAGGCCAAGGCGCTCACGATGCCGGTGCTGCTTGCAGTCGGCGAGCTCGACGAGACCACGCCCGCGCCGCACCAAAAGATTTTATTCGACGCGCTGCCCGGCAAAAAGGAGCTGCACGTCATCAGGGGCGCGCCGCATACTTTTCACGACCCAAAACATCTGGATGCGATCAAGAAAATATTTGACCGGTGGATTGTGAAATGGTCTTGAACCCTATGCAGCCAGAAAAACAGCACGCCGGCCGCGACTACGGCATCCCGGATCGCAGCATCGGTTTTTGGGCAACCGGAATTTCCGATCTCGATAAAGAAGCGGTTGCGAAGTTGCGCACGCTTTTGGCCCCGATTTCGGAGTACTGCCTGCCGGTATTTCAGCATCTGCCGCACGTCACCTGCCGGTACCTTGGCTACCATGACGAGGTGCCGTACCGACGCGTATCCCAATTGATCCCAAAGCTGCAAGAGATCTACCGCCGGTATCTGCCGCTGAGCTTCACCATTGAGGGAGTTTTCCGCAGCTGGGAACGGAGCGACGATTGGCGCAAAAAGCTCATCATGGCCCGGGTGGTGTCACCCCAGCTGCCGGAAATACACCTCCGGATACTGGAAATTACCGATGGTTTTGGAAAGTTCACGGCCATCGAAGGGGAAAATTTTTCACCGCATATTTCGCTGGCGTATCTGAAAGAGGATTTCAAAAATTGTCCGCCGCGCGCGGTGAATGATTTCATTGAACATTTGCATTTTTCCCCCATCGCATGCCGGGCGCGGGCGGCCTACGTCCGCGCCGAGGACGGTACCGCAATGAAGAAAATCGTCTGATATTATTTGCGGCAAATAGAAAAGGGCCGGATGCGTGAGAGGCCGCTTCCGACCCTACCCCGTGTTGCCCGCATTGGTCGTTCGGATCGTTCAGATCCACCGTACTTCGCCTCAGTGGGCTTAGTAACTCCTGCCTGGTGCTTGACCTGGCTCCACTTCTTTTTCTAAAGGCGTCGTGCGCGCTGCATGGTTGCAGCGCGAACTGCCCGCCGAACGGACCTGATGTGGGCTCGATAGGAAAGACCGATAATTGTATTACGGTATCTTACAGAGGTTGAAATAGTTGTCAAGGGGAAAAAAAAGAGGGTCGTTGGTACGTGCCGCAGACCCACCCAATTACTCCCGAACACCTTTCGGCATGTTTTGGCTCCCAACTGAACTCAGGTTGGCAGAAATGTCAATGCTTGTGAATGTTTTTGAGTCTAGGCGTTTAGGAAAATAGTCAAAAAGAAAAGGGGTCGCAGATACGAGACCTTTGACCCCTCGATGATGTCCAGGCTCCCAGGAGTTGTGTTTTGGCGTCGTCGCCAGCTGTGCACTCGCAAGGCGACTGCTTCCTTCCGTTCTCCGGATGAGAAGAGCTCCGGCGCAGGTCCGGTCCAAAAGGGTGCACCTCGACGGTGCTAGATCCACCACGGTTGTGGAGACCTCTTTCCCTCTTGCCGAAGGGACTCGCCTTTCTCCGCCGAAACCTCAGGTAACCTGATACATCGTCTAAGGCTCCATTTTATGGTCGGCAGTTATGTGTGTCAACGGTATTCTGTGCGCGATCTGTGTATAGGCTGTGGAATACTTGTGAAAAAGAAAAGGGGTCCAACCTAAAGGAAGGACCCCGGACGTGGTTGGCGCAATGCCTGAAAGCTCGCGGGAAAGGCCCCGCCTCCAGACCCAGCGGGTCACGTGGGAGGTCGCGCCGGGGCGCGAAAGGGGATGGCAGTCCTCGTCCTCGTGGATGAGGGAAACGGAAGTGCACCTGGATGGGTGCCATGGTGTTGCTCGCGAAGCGAGCGTCAGTGGCTACCGAGCCGGTGTTTCCGTTGTATCCGCGATTGCTTAAGGTCACGCGAACCTACGTCGTAGGGGCTATGGTAATACCGCGGGGTTATCGCGTCAAGGGTGAAATGTGTACAAGCTGTGGAAAATTTTTTGGCTGAAATATAAAAAGGGGTGATCGCCGAAGCTCTCACCCCGCCGCGCTGCATTTCCCCTTGGTGTCACGTGGATAGTGACGTGGCCGGTCGGCCTATCAGGGGCTCCGATAAGTATCGGAGAAACCTGCCCTGCTCCCAGTGCCGCTGTGTTCAGCAGGTAGCGCGCAGGCAATTTCAGTGTAACTCTTTTCGGCCGCCAGTCAATTGGTTGAAAGAAAAAGAAAAGGGCCGCAGAAGTGGTTCCGCGGCCCGGGTAACGCTTTGCTTTGGTTCCGGCAAAAGACATTTGCCTCTGCAAGTCGGGGACTGCAGGGACGTGTCCGCCTTTTGAAGGCGGAAAACGAATTAGGCGGGAAACCGCGGTTGATGAGAGGTAAAACCTCCCGTTGTTGCCGAGCTTCCGCTTCAAGGCCCGTCTTCGCGGGATGGCAAAGACTGATAAGCGTTACCGTGGCTGTCAGTATAGTTTGAGGTTTTGGTGCCCGTCAAGTATGGTTATAGAGCCGGTTTCAAAAAAGTTTCCCTGTCATTCCGGCCCCAGAGCCGGAATCCAGTAACAAGTTCGATCGACTGGATTCCCGCTTTCGCGGGAATGACAAATCGAGGCAGAATGGAATTTTGAGACCAGCTCCACATAACAAGATATATTTGTTCCAGATTGTATGCCGGAATTGCCGGAAGTTGAAACCATCCGTCGCGAGATTACCCGTCGCATCGTCGGAAAATTTTTTGCGTCGGTGGAAATTCGGGTGCCCAAAATGGTTAGCCCGCCGGTGGCGCGGTTTGCCAGCCTGATACGCGGCAAAAAAATTCTTGCCATCGGGCGGCACGCAAAAATGCTGACGTTGTCTCTTTCGGGAAAAAAATTTTTAGTGTTCCACTTGAAGATGACGGGGCAGCTGGTGTTTGTACCGCAGTACGGAAAAACGGTTTCCGGCGGCCACCCGATTCCCAACGTCGGCGTACTGCCCAACAAGTTCAGCCACGTTATTTTCCATTTCCGCGATGGCAGCACGCTGTATTTCAACGACCAGCGCAAGTTCGGCTGGGTGAAATTGGTTGATGACGGGGGTTTGGAAAAAATGTTTGCGCCGCTCGGAGTTGAACCGTTATCAAAAGATTTTTCGTGGGAGAAATTTTCGGCATTGGTGCATCGGTACCCGAATCGGATGATCAAACAAGTCATTACCGATAATGCGCTGATGGTCGGTGTCGGAAACATTTACGCCGATGAGAGCTGCTTTTGTGCGCGTGTGCGGCCGACACGGCGGGCTCGGTCGCTGCGCCTGGCGGATGTGAAGAAACTTTATCGCTGCATTCCGCGTGTGCTCAAGTTCGCCATTGGTAAAAAGGGGACCACCAGCGACGCATACCGGCGGCCGGACGGGCGGGACGGCAACATGCTTGCGTATTTGAAAGTCTACGGCCGCAAAGGGAAGCCGTGCCGGCGCTGCAAAACCCCGATCGTCAAAACGGTGGTCGGCCAGCGCGGCACGCACTACTGTCCCCGGTGCCAGAGATAAAAAAATACCCCGGTCTAGCCGACGGGGTATGGAACGGGGCGAATGAAGTGCTGTTGTTAGGGTGCAGGTTTTTGGTCTTCCGGTGGGTGTGGAAGTCCCTGTTTCAGTTCGTAGAGACCGTCACAGATGCGGATGGTGAAGAGGTAGAACAACCCCAAGAGTGTACCGGCCGCCAGGAAGGCGGTTTCTTCGTTGTCATGCTTGACACTCACGGCGATGCAGATGATAAGCGCTATGGTCGCCAGGAGCATGAAAACGGCGGCTACCACGCCCCATCGGGTGTGCTCGCGGTCAAGCGAACGATACTTTCGGTACTTCTCTTCCTCGGCTTTTCTGATGTTCTCTTCCATCAGCTTTGGACCCTCCACGGGGTCGTCCAAAGGATCCGGAGAGCCGCGATCCATAGTCGCCCGGGGCGTTTCCATGATCGTGCCTTTCTCTCGCTACGCGGGTTGGGAATGAACAATTATATGCGGACTGTGGCAGTGTATGCCGTCGGTACTATGTTGTCAAAAAAATTCCCCAACCGGTGAAGGTCGGGGGAGAAGGTGCGATCGAACGAGGAAATGTTTTACGAGTCGTGCTATGACATCAGTCCTCACAATGCCGTAAAAGGAAGCGTGCCCAGGCACAGACCCCGGCTGCCGCGATAAGTGCGAGGGCATAATTGCCCTGTGCCAGAGCGACGAAGATCGACGCGGCCAGCAGTACCCAGGTGAAGGTTTCGGCGAGACCGGAAACGATATAGCCAGGGGTGAGTCTGAGGTCAATCCCCGAGCTCTTTTCCGGAGTCGGTCCGACTCCCGTAATCCCGTTTTCCTGCATGATGGTGCCTTTCTCGCCTTCGTCAGCGAAGGGCGTTTTCAATAAAGATCAGGGAAAGCCAACCGTAGGAAATGTACTCTGGCGATTCTTGGTTGTCAAAAAAATTCCCCAACCGGGTGGTCGGGGATAAAAGAGCGAGTTGCGCTAGGGCTGTTAGTCCTTTTCGTCGTCTTCGCCCTCGGTGAAGGGAGGGATGAAATCGGCCAAGGTGGGTTCCGAAGGAAGATCTTCGTCATCCCGTCGCTCTACGGGTGCTCGCCAGGCGGGTTCGTCGGTACGGAGTTCGGGGATAAGAATGCGACCGCCGACGCAGACGATGAAGCCAGTCATGGCGGTCAGAACGAAATAGATCGCGCTTGGCGTTGACCATTGGATGATCAAGCCAAAACCGCAGCAGACAAAGACCCACGCACCAATGTTGATGCTCATTTCCGTTGCCCAGGCAACTGCCGTAGGGTGATGGTAGAATCCGGCTGCGACTTGAACTGGTCGCCCCAGCCGTTTCCATGCACTCGGCCTGAGCAGGAGGCCGATGAGGGGATCGGCGGCGATCAGGAGCAGCAACAGCGCGATGCCCGCCCCGATTTTTTGCAGCCTCGGCAGGGGTTCGGCGCGAATGAGCGGAACGGCCGACAGTGCAGCCAGGGCGACGGCCGACACGCAGAACTGGATCGTGCGGAGGCCACGGTGGCCGAACCACGAGATCACGAACAGCGCGACCGCCATGAGCGTCGCCGGCGCCCAGGCGTATTGTGGGCTGATCAGCCAGAGTGCCATGAAGCCTGCGGCGATGACGAGCGTGCGGAAGAGGACTACCCAAGCCATCCGGAGATCGGCCGGGTTGGATACCCAACGGGAGGCAGCCATGGGAATTCTCCTTTCGTTTTTTGAACGATTTGTCAAACGGCGATAAAACGATTCACTACTGTACGGTTATTTAAAGTGATTGTCAAGGATAAAAAAATCCCCCCGGGACGAACCGAGGGGCGGGGGAAGTGCATTGTGCGCGGCCGGTCAGGAGCAGTTTAGACACCGTCAGATTCGGGCGGGGGTACTTCGATGAGCCCGCGTTCTTTTAATGCGGTGGCATCGAAGGGCTGCGATTCGGGAGGCCGTTCACAGCGGTAGCGATAGATGAATGTGGCAATCGGAAGTACGAATGCGACTGCGGCGCCTCCTAAAAAACAGTAGCAAGAGGAGGACTGAATGGTCGTCAGTGCGCACATGGCGCAGACGATGGTGGCGGTATGGCCGGTTTTCCAGATGAGGTTGACGGCGACGGCATTCCAGAGCGGAAATCGAAAGGCACCGACAATGACTTGCACGGGTTCACACCAGCCCCCGTCGACGCATTCGTGGCACTGGTGAAAACTGATCGCGCAAAGCATGATGCCGATGACCATCGGGGTAAGCAGCCACCAGGAAGCAATGGCAATCGCGCTGATGATGCAGAGGATGTTGAAACCGATGCTCGCCGTCGCCACGCCGAGCCACAGGGATGCCGGGCCTTCCTGCCAGTTATCATCGGAAGTGCCGGCGAGTACGACAATTGACAGCGCGAAGATGCCGGCGGGAACGAGGCAGTACCCGGGGCCGGTGACTGCCAGGAACGTCGCTTGCGCCGCGAGTCCGAGGAGAGCGCTCGAGAGGCCGCACAGCCAGAGCGGTAAGTGCACGGGACGAATGTCCATGGTAGGTTCCTTTCTCCGCGAAGCGGGCGGGTTGTCAAGGTACGGGAAACGGACAGCGAAAGTTGATGGTAGCGCGACGCAAACGCCCTGTCAACCGTATCGCATAAAAAATACCTTGAGCGCGCGTGCTCAAGGTATTGCGGTCGGGATATTGATCCCCGGATGAATGTTCAGGGCCGTCGGGGCGGCATGTGCGCGGTCCTGCCGCGTGGGTTGCGGCTGGCGAAGAAGGATGCACGCCGCACTTGCGACGGGTCGTGAGGGGAGTACGGGAATTCGCCCGGTGCGTCTTCCCGATCGTGATCGTCGGAGTTGGTACTGGTGCCGTCATCCTCATCATCGGCGCGGGGAGAGCGAATCGGCGGCCAAGTTCTCACCTGCCAGGGTCGTCGGTCCATTGTCGCACCTCCTGAATTGGAGCGGGAACGAAAGTACGATATTGCAGCGACGAAAAATACTATACGACAGGAGCATGAAAATGTAAAGGATATTGACAAAAAAATTCCGGCTTTCGCCGGAGTCGGTGTCAGCCCGAGCCCGTGTGCTAAAACAGCAGGGGTGAGAGCAGCCAGGTGATGATGAAACCGAATGCCGCGCCCGCCAGTACCTCCTGTGGTGCGTGGCCGACGCGTTCCATGAAGTGGGGTAATTTGCGCTGGTCACCGAGCGGCAGCCGCCCGATCACATGGTTGAGGAGTTTTCCCTGTTCGCCGATAAAGTTGCGAAAGGTCATCGCATCCCGCATAATAATGAGCGTGAACACCGCGGCAACCGCAAAGAGCGGCGAGTCCCATCCGTCCCACAACCCGGCCACGGTGGTGACGGAAACCGCGAACGCGGTGTGCGCGGACGGCATGCCGCCGTACGATAACCAGATGCTTTTCAGGTTCAAGTTCCCTTTGATCTTATCGATCGAGAGCTTGACCACTTGGGCGAATATTGCCACGATGATAGGGATGGCGAGCGCGGCGTAGGGCATAGAGACGTGACCGGGTAATTTCTTCTTTCATTTATTATAGCAGGCATGCGGTAAATGGGAAACGACTATGGACCGTGAATATCAAGCGATGCTCGAACTGCTTTCCGAGGAGGGGTATTTGAAAAACCCGCGGCACTTGGAGGCATTTCAAAAAATCCGGCGCGCGGATTTTATGCCGGAAGGCTTGGAGCGCGAGGCGGCGGTCAACGCGCCGCTGCCGATCGGGGAAAATCAGACGATTTCCCAGCCGTTGACCGTCGCGTTCATGCTGGAGCTGCTCGACCCGCAGCCGGGGCAGAAAGTTTTGGATGTCGGGTCGGGTTCGGGGTGGACCGCGGCATTACTGGCGCAGCTGGTGGGGGCCAAGGGCCACGTGTACGCCGTTGAACTCATTGCGAGCTTGCACGCGTTCGGCCAGCGCAACGTCGCCAAATATCCGTTCCGCAATATCACCATGCTGTGCGGCGACGGTACGCAAGGGCTGCCGGAGCATGCGCCGTACGACCGCATCCAGGTGGCCGCGGCCGCCCGCGAGATTCCCAAGCCCTTGCTCGATCAGCTGGCGGTCGGCGGCAGGATGATCATCCCGACGCAAAAAGACGACCTCCGATTGGTGGTGCGCGAGAGTGAGAAAAAGTACACGACAAAAATTTTTTCCGGATTTTTATTCGTGCCGCTCATCGAGAAGCCGGCAGCAGGAGGTAAACAGTAGGAGCATCGAAAATGCCGCCTACTCATGCCCGAGATGATCGATATGCGCGCCATCATTCTGGTCGGCGGTGAAGCCACGCGACTGCGGCCGCTGACGTTGACCACGCCGAAAGCGCTCATCCCGCTGCAGGGTCGGCCGATCCTGGAGCATGTGTTGGATTTGTTCAAAGAACATGACCTGACCGATATCGTGCTCTCGATCGGCTACAAAAAAGAGCAGATTCGGGAATACTTCGGCGACGGCAAGCGGTTTGGGTTATCCATTTCCTACGTCGAGGAACCGTCACCGCTCGGGACGGCCGGGTTTGTCCACCTGCTCGAACGGCCGATCGACGAGACCTGCATCGTCTGCAACGGCGATGAATTGAAAGATATCGATATTCCGGCGATGCTTGCGGCGCACCGGCAGACGGGCGCGCTGGCAACCCTAGCCCTGCTGAAAGTTGACGACCCCAGCCCCTACGGCGTGGCGCGTCTGGATGGTACAAAGATTTTAGAGTTTGTCGAAAAGCCCAA
Organism: Patescibacteria group bacterium; assembly: GCA_028712155.1. Taxonomy (GTDB): domain Bacteria; phylum Patescibacteriota; class Patescibacteriia; order Buchananbacterales; family GWA2-38-13; genus VMFR01. The sequence continues at coordinate 11,831 of JAQTQO010000005.1, forward strand.
GCGCGAGGAGGCGCCCAGCCACTACGTCAACGCCGGGTTTTATCTGCTCGAACCGGAGGTTTTCACCGCCATTCCCAGGGGCCGGGTGATGTTTGAGTACGACGTTTTTCCCCGGCTGGCGGCGGCGGGAAAACTGCACGGGTTTTTCTTCGCGGGCCGGTGGTACGATACCGGGACGCCGGAACGGCTTTCCCGGGCGGAGCGCGAATGGCCGGGAGTACCGCACCGCGCGGCCAGGAAAAAGAAGTGACCTATGCCCCGTTAGACAAGGGATTGTTTTCGCTACCCTAAATTAACTGGAAAAAAATATGATTGCCCGAACGTTGGTGGAAGATTATTACTTGATCATTGATTAACGGGGTATGGATGAGCTCCAGGGACCATTTCAATCACCGCCGAAGCGGCGCTGGCCGTGGGTGCTGGCGGTTTTTCTGGTAGCGGTGGTGGGTGCCGCGGTGTTTGCCGGAGCGTATGTCGGTGCGGCTCTCCGTTCGCCGGCCTCAAACGATGCGACCGAAGTCGAGGTCGTCATCGCCCCCGGCATGGGTTCGACGGAAATCGGCTATGCGCTGGCGCAGGCCGGCATGGTGAAAAATCCGTGGCTGTTCGTCGGGTTTGTATATGTCAGCGGGCAGGGGAGCCGGCTGCAGCCCGGGACGTACCGTTTGCCGAAGAATCTGACGGTCGGGCAGCTGGCCGACCGCCTCGCGCAAATCTCCCAGTCGCGGCGGCGGACGGAAATCCAGATCACCATCCCCGAGGGCTGGAGCAACCGCGAATTGGCGGCGTATCTGGAAAAGCAGGGGATTGCGACGGCCGATGCGTTCAATGCAGTCGTGCAGCATAAAGCGGCGTGGTGGGATACCTACGATTTTTTGGCCAGCCGTCCGGCCGACCGCGATCTGGAGGGGTATTTGTTCCCCGACACCTACAAAATTTACACCGATGCCACCCCCGAGGATTTGGTGAGAAAGATGCTGGACAACTTCGGCCGGAAGGTGACGCCGCAATTGCGGCAGGAAATCGTAGGGCAGGGAAAAACGCTGCATGAGGTGTTGACGTTTGCCAGCATCATCGAGCGCGAGGTGCCGGATGGTCCGGATCGGGCCAAGGTCGCCGGAGTATTTGCCAAGCGCTTGGAGATCGGGATGGCATTGCAGTCGGATGCGACGGTCAATTACGTGACCGGAAAAAAGGAATCCCGCCCCAGCGCGGATGACTTGCAGCAGGAAAGCTTGTATAATACCTATATCCATCGGGGCCTGCCGCCGGGGCCGATCAACAATCCCGGACTCTCTGCGATCGAGGCGGCGCTGCATCCCGAGATCGGTCCCTACCTTTATTACCTCACCACGCCGGATGGCACGGTCATCTACAGCCGCACCCACGATGAGCATGTGCGGGCGAAGGCGCGGTACTATCCATAAAAATCTATGACCCGCAAACGTTTTTGGAAGCTCGGCAATCGCGTCTTTAACACGCATTACTTTGACATTGATAAGGATGGCGACCTGATCGTGCGCGAAGGCAACAACCAATACAACCTGCGTTTCTTGGCACAGAAGTTCGGCACGCCGCTCGAGGTGGTGTTTCCGTTCATTCTGGAAGAACGGCTGGAGGACCTGATGGACCTGTTCGCCGCGCAGATCAAGGCGCTCAAATACCGCGGAAAATTTTTCTACCACTACCCGATGAAGGTCAACCAGAATAAGGAAGTGGTGATGCCGCTGGTGTCGGAAGGCGCTAATCTTGAGGTGAGCTCGGCCAACGAACTGTGGCTGGTCAAGCGGATGTGGGAGCAGGAGACATTCAATCCGAAGATCCGCGTCATCTGCAACGGGCCCAAAACGGACAAGTACATCCGGCTGATTGACGAGCTGCAGCACCGCGGGCTGACGGTCATCCCGGTGATCGAGGGACCCAACGAAGTGTCGGTGTTCGGGTCGTCCCGGTTCGAGGTGGGCGTACGCGTGGATATTCCACCGTCGGTTTCCGTTCAATCGCGCTGGGACAAAACGATCGACAAATTCGGTTTTTCCGAAGCCGAATTGATGAAGCTCGGCCGGATGCGGAATCTGCAGATTTTGCACTACCACATCGGCTCGCAAATCGAACGCCAATCGGATATCCTGCACCCGCTGCGGTACGCGCTGCAGGTCTATGCGAAGCTGCGAAAGATCAACCCGACGCTGGATACGATCGATATCGGCGGCGGCATGCCGATTCCGTACGACCGCAAGGTCGGGTACGCGGTGACCGGCTTGGTGCGGCAGATGCTGACGATCATGCGGGAGTATGCCGACCGGCACCGGATTCCGCACCCCAACCTCATTGCGGAATGGGGGAGATACATGGTGGCGCCGGCGCAGGTAACCATTTATAAGGTGATTGACGTCAAGGCGATCGCCAAGGGTACGGCCAAAAAATGGTATGTGGTTGACGGCAGCTTCATGAACGATCTGCTGGACACCTGGGCGATCCACCAGAAGTGGCACGTCCTGCCCGCGAGCAACCTGCACGCAAAAAAACTGGTCAAGACGTGGATGGCCGGCAGTTCCTGCGATTCCGATGACAAATACACCGGCCAGAACAGCTACGTGCTGCTGCCCGACTTCGACCCGAATACCACGCCGGAGCCGTTGTATGTCACGTTCCTGGATTCCGGTGCGTACCAGGACCCGCTCGCATCCCACCATTGCCTGCTGTCGTCGCCGGCCAAGCTCATTGCCGAGAACGGCCACATCATCGTTGCGCGCAAGCGCGAATCGGCGGAAGAAGTGGGGAAACTGTTCGGGTGGTAAACAATCATGAAAACAATCGTTTTTTCTCTCGGCGGGTCGCTGATCGCGCCCGACGGCATTGACACGAAGTTTCTCGCCGGATTCCGGCGGGTGATTTTGCGTTTTATCGCGAATGGCAACCGGGCGATCATCATTTGCGGCGGGGGAGACACGGCGCGGACGTACGCGAAGTCGGCGCGGACAGTGAACCGTTCATTGACGGCCGAACAGCTCGACTGGCTTGGCATTCAGGCGACCAAGATCAATGCCTGGCTGGTGCGCGACGTGTTCGGTCACACCGCCGAATATGCCTTGCAGTATGACCCGACCGTGAGGATCCGCACCGCAAAGCGCATCATCGTCGGTTCAGGCTGGAAGCCCGGCTGCAGTTCGGACAAGGATGCGGTGCTCGCGGCAAAAACTTACGGTGTCAAAACGGTGGTGAATCTTTCGAATATCGACTACGTGTACGACCATGACCCGCGGAAATTCAAGTCGGCGAAACCCCTGCCGTCGCTGACCTGGGCGGCGTTCCAAAAAATAGTCGGCAGCACGTGGCGCCCCGGGGCGCATGTGCCGTTTGATCCCGTGGCATCCCGCTTGGCGCGGCGCCTCGGTATCGCGCTCGTCATTGTGCGCGGCAGCAATTTGGCAAATCTGAGATCTCTTTTGAGCGGGAGAAAATTCCGGGGCACGCTGGTTTCCTAGCGGCGGGCCATAAAAAAAGAGCGCCCCCGACCGGAGAGGCCGAGGGCGTTTTTTGGGTGCTCACATGAGCTTGATGGCGGTGACCACGGCGGTCGCCAGCCAGATCGAGATCGCGGAAAGCACAGCGAGCCGGTCAATGCGATGATTGACGACCCAGCTGGTTTCCAGTACGGCCACGACCGGAAAGACCGCGAGGATTGCCCCAGTCCACCAGATCACTGATGGTGGGGCAGGGGAGAGAACATAGAGTCCCAGGATCGTCAACTGCACGGACATGAACGCGATGTGCGCCCAGCCGGCCGGGCTCAGATCGTGCCACCAGTAGCTGACGTTACTTCCCGACGCATGGTGGTCCAAAAAGTGCAGGCCGAATGCCGGATCTTTTGGGTTTGGCCACCACAGGCGATGGAATCGCCAGGTCACGATGACGGCCGTCACGAACAGGGCGGCCGTCCGGTACCATGGTTCCCACTCGAGGTGGTCCCAGATGATACCGTTGACGACCGGCAGAAGCAGCCCGTCGCCGATGCACACCGCCCAATGGCGGAAGTACGTCAGCTTGAGCGTCGGGTCCTTCTTGGGGTGGGCGAAAAGCGCCCCGTCGATCGCCGAGTACAGCAGGGGGAGCACGCCGCCGAACAGCGCAGTGATTGCCGCAATCTGCCAGGACACGATTGACCTCCGGTTTGAAAATGTTCAGGTTCGGACAGAAACAGACAACCGGTAATAATGGCATATTTATAATGTATTGTCAAGATATTTATGCATAACATTCACGTTCAAGTGAGAGACTGGTACAATACCTAGTATCTATGGGATGGCTTGATGAAGGAACGCGACGGCAGCGGCGTCACCAATTACTGCTGCTGCTGGTGATCGTGTGGCTTGGGATGGCGGCCTGGGGCCGTTTTAAGCCGTTGCCGCGCGGTATCAGTACGGCCAGCCCGGTGTACGACGTGCCGACCGCGCAGGTACGGCTGCTTGCTGACGTGACGGCGGTTGACGCGAGCGGCAACCGTTTCACCCGGCAGGAGATTTTTGATGCGGTGCGGGCGATGATTTCCGGCGCCAAACGTTTTGTGGTGCTGGATTTTTTTCTTTTCAACGAGTACCGCGGACCGGTGCCCGGCGCTTACCGCGACCTGACGGCGGAATTGACCGCCGCGCTTTTGGATAAACGCACAGCGCAACCCGATGTCCCCATCGTTTTGATAACCGATCCGGTCAATACGGTGTACGGCGGCGCGGCCGCGCCGGAATTGGAGCGTCTCAAAAGCGCGGGCGTGCAGGTCGTGATGACGGATTTGAATCAGCTGCGGGATAGCAACCCCTGGTATAGCGGCGCCTGGGATTTTACGGCGCGGTGGTTGGGAAATCGTCCCGGTGGAAAATTGCTCGCCAATCCCTTCCAGTCGTCCACGCGCGTCAGCCTGCGCTCGTGGCTCGCCCTGTTGAATTTCAAGGCCAACCACCGGAAAGTGGTGATCGCCGATCGCGGGAGCGACGTGGTCTCGTTGGTGGCGTCATTCAATCCCCACACCGGCAGCGTCGAAAACAGCAACGTAGCCGTTGAGTTCACCAACGGGCCGTGGCGCGAGCTCATTTCCAGCGAACAGGCGGTCGCGGCGTTCTCGGGCAGTCCGTTTTCCGTCCCCAGCGACGGGTTGGGCACCGCCGCCGGGGCGGCGACGTCCACCGTCGCCGTGCAGATCGCAACCGAAGGCAAAATCGCCCGCGCGATCGAGCAGCAATTGAGTCACGCCGGTTTCGGCGATGAAGTGGATGTGCTGATGTTTTACCTGGCGGATCGGGGCATCGTGCAGGCGCTGATCGACGCCGCCGAGCGCGGAGCAGAAATTCGCGTGATTCTCGATCCGAATAAGGATGCGTTTGGGCGCGTCAAAGACGGTTCGCCGAACCGGTCTATCGCCATGGAGCTGATGCTGCGGTCGGGCACCCATCTGTCCGTGCGCTGGTACGATACCCATGGCGAACAGGCCCATAGCAAGATGTTTTTGGTGCGGAAAGCCGACGGGACGGCGACGTTGATTACCGGGTCGGCCAACTTTACCAAGCGGAATCTGCGCGATTTGAATTTGGAGACGGACGTGGTCGTTTCCGGCGGCCGCGATGCCGATCCGCTGCGCCGCGCTTCCGATCTCTTCGCGACGCTGTGGGGAAACAGTGGCGCAACTTACACGACTGAGTACGCGACGTATCGCGATGAATCGGTCTTCCGGAGCCTGCGCGTCCGGTTTATGGAACGGGCCGGGATGTGCAGTTGGTAGCCCACTGATACATCGGGCTACCGTCACTGAGTGGCGTGGTAAATAAAAAAGCCCGGAAGAGTCAGACGTGACTCTTCCGGGTGTTGGTGTGCGTCGGTGGGTGCCGAAAGGCTGACGGTCTAGCGCGTCTTCAGGAAGCGCGCGACGGTCTTGCGCGCTTTCTCGGACTCGTCGCCGAGCAGAATCATACAGGTACGGTAGTTGAGTTGCTCGATGACGTCCGTGTTGAGCTCCGCGGCAGTGTCCGCGAATCCCTTGAAGCCCTGGCCGAGCTTCTTGATGGCGTTCGCGACGCCCCAGTTGCGGAGGCCGAACTCCTTGATCGGCGGCAGCTCCTTGCGCGCCAGCTCCATGGCCTCCTCCAGCACCGGCTGGACGCGGCCGAAGATCTGGCGCTCCAGCTGCAGCACGGTCGGATCGTCCAGGTACACCTGGAGCTTGCCCTCCATGGTGCGGAGGTACCGGATGTTCTGCTGGAGGAACGCGAGCAGCGACTCCTGGCGTGTCGTGGTGCGCAGCGGCCGGCAGTCGAGCTCGGCCCACCGCTGCCAGCGGTGGGTGTGGAGGTGCTTGCGGGTCTGGAAGTCGTCGAAGTAGTTGGTCCTGCCGACTCCCATGCCGAAGTCCGCGTCCATCCGGCCGGCGGGCTGCCCGCCGAGGTGGAGCACCGCGCCGAGCTTGTCCATGTCCAGCATCTGGCCGAGGTCGAGCCACGGGCAGAGAGTGATCATGGCGAGGTGCTGCGGGACCTCGAGGTTGACGCCGATGCGTGCGCGGAGCTCCGGCTCCGGGAAGTAGTGCAGGATGGCGAGGAGCGCCGAGGCGCCGGTGCCGAGGTACAGGTCGAACCGCGGCTCGTAGGCCTTCGGCTCGATGGTGAAGTTGTACGCGTACCCCTGCTCGACGGCGTACAGGACGCACAGCCGGATGCACTCCATGTAGTGCCGGACGGCCTCGCCCGAATCCTGTTCGCCGACCTCGGTGCCCTCGCGCCCGCCCCAGAAGATGAAGTTCTCCACCTCCAGCATCGCCGCCTCGTCCATGGCGCGGCAGCACTTGAGGACGGCCGCGCGGCGCACCCGGGGGTCGGTGGAGGAGAACGCGCCGGCCAAGAACACCTTGTTGCTGAAGAGGTTGGTGGTGTAGCACACCGCCTTCAGCCCGAGGTTGGCCAGTCGCCGCTTGTAGCCGGCGATGACGCGCCGACGCGTGGGCGGCTTGGCGTCGTCGTCGAGCAGGTCGCCGTCGTGGGTGCTGATGCCCTTGACACCGGCCTTGGCGCAGAGCTCCAGCCCGCGGTAGAGGTTCCACTTGCGCGTGGCGCCGCCGAACGGATCGCCGCCGCCGTTGACCGCGCCCCACAGCCCGTAGGAGACGTTGAGCGGCACGACCGGCTGGCGCTCCAGCTCGAGCCGCTGGACGGCGAGCGCCTCGTTGAGGATAACGGCTTTCGGCATCGGTATTCCTCCTGGCAGTTCAACTGCCGCAAAAGGGTTTTTCCGAAACAAAAAAATTTGCAAAGAGCCCGCTGCCCTCCGCAGTCTGCTAACGGTAATGGAAATTTGCGTTTTTGTCAACTCTTGAGTCCGGAAATATGCTACAATATTCTCATTATCCACCGCCTTATGCCGCATCGCGAAAACCGCGGAAAAACCGCTCTGGTAACCGGCGCATCCGGTGGTATCGGGTTCGCCTTGGCGCGGGTTTTTGCGCACGAGGGTTACAACGTCGTGCTGGTCGCGCGCAATACGGAAAAACTGATGGCGCGGGCGGAGGAGATCCATACCACCTGCGGGGTGACGGTGACGGTGATTTCCGCCGACCTGTCGCTGCCGACCGGACCGATCGAGGTGTGCCGCGAACTGCAGTACCACGGTATTCCCGTGCATGCGCTCGTCAACAACGCGGGTACCGCCACGCACGGCTATTTCGCCGCGTCCGATTGGCAGTCTGAGCTGGCGATGCTTTCGCTCAACATTCTCACGCTCACGCGTCTGACCAAGATCATCCTGCCGGAGATGCTTGCCCGCGGCGAGGGGAAAATTTTGAATGTGGCTTCAACCTCGGCGTATTTGCCCGGTCCGTTGATGGCCGTTTACAACGCCAGCAAATCCTACGTGCTGTCGTTTTCCGAAGCGCTGCGCGAGGAGCTGCGGGGGAGCGGCATCCACGTGACCGCGCTCTGCCCGGGACCGACGCGCACCGAGCTTTACGAGCGCGCGTGCGCCAAACACATCCGGTTGCTGCAGTGGCCCCTGCAAGACCCGGCGGCGGTGGCGCGGATGGGCTACGACGGAGTGCGCAAGAACCGGCCGGTGGTGGTCGCCGGCTGGCTGAACCGGTGCTACGTTCAGTGCGTTCGTCTTCTGCCGCGTCGCCTGGTTACCCGGGCCGCTGCTTACCTGAACGATCGCTAGTGTTTTTTTCGATGCATAAAGATCCTGCGCCAAACGGCGGGCTGAAAATTCCGTCCAAGGGAGCGAACGGTTTTACTTTGCCGATCCTGGGTTTGGGCACCTGGCAAATGGGCGGGCGGGAAATGCATAATCCGTCCAACGACGACCGGCGCGATATCCAGGGGATCCGGGCGGCTATTGACGCCGGCATCACGCACCTTGATACCGCCGAAGTGTATGCGGCCGGCTTTGCCGAACGGTTCGTCGGTGAGGCCATCCAGGGGTACGATCGGAGCCGGTTGTTCATCACCACGAAGGTGCACGCGGGCCATCTGCATTACGACGATGTCATCGCGGCATGCCACGCCAGTCTCTCCCGGCTGGGGATCGCGCAGCTGGATCTTTACCTCGTGCACCACCCCAATCCCGAAATTTCCTTGCAGGAAACCATGCGGGCGATGGATTTTCTGCGGGAAAACGAACTGACGCGGTACATCGGCGTCAGCAACTTCGACATCCCGCTGCTGGAGGAGGCGATGGCCTATACCAAATACCATGTGGTCAGCAACCAGATCCACTACAGCCTGGTGGCGCGCGCGTATGAAGAAAACGGCACGCTCGAATTTTGCCGTCAGCATGGTATCCTGGTCACGGCGTACCGGCCGATCGGGAGATCCGGTGAACTGGCGCAGCGCGGGAACACATTGCTTGACGAGGTGGCGCAGAAGTACGGTAAAACCCCGGCGCAGGTCGCCATTAACTGGGTGATGCAAAAGCCCAACGTCATCACACTGTTCAAGACTTCTGATCCGGCGCATTTGGAGGAAAACCTCGGCGCCTTGGGGTGGCGTCTTTCCGCTTCCGACGAACGCAGACTTGACGAAAATTTTCCCCCGGGAATAACCATTAACCTTCCGGGGGAGGGCTAATTCATTGACGAATTATTTATGCGCAAAATGGCGTGGGCGTGCGGAGGGCTGGCGAGTTTAGTTGGGAGCCTGGTGGCTCTGCCGGCGCTGGCGCAGCTGAGCGCGACGGTGAACCGGGGGCTGAGCTATTCGACGATCGTCGGATGGGGCACGCAGGATTTGCGGACCACCATCATGCTGGTGATCAACATCATCATGGGTTTTTTGGGTATCATCGCGGTGGTCGGGGTGTTCTACGGCGGGTTCAAGTACATGACGGCCGGCGGCAACGAGGAACAGGCGGGTGCCGGCAAGACCGCCATTATGGCCGGCGTGATCGGTTTGGCGGTAATTTTCATGGCGTACGCGATCGCGTCATTCGTGGTGCAGCAGTTGGCGACGGCAACGGGCGTCTAGCTGATGCGTCGAAATCCGTAGGGCATGTCGGCGTCACTTTTTGCGCAATTTGCAGCATATCCCAACCTCGTGGTCGCGCTCTCTGAGCGCGACCACGGTTCAATGACGGCCGGCGGCGACCGGACACGCGACCGTGCGGTCACGGCAAACCGCGAGCGGTTTTTCCATGGCCTGGGGATCGTGCCAACTTCGGTCGTGCGGCCGACGCAGGTGCACGGCAAGCACGTCGCGACCATCGAGCGCACGCACGGTAAGGTACCGGCGGGTGACGGGCTGCTCACCAATCGGCCCGGTATTTTTCTGTCCGTCACGGTGGCTGATTGTTTGCCGGTGTTTCTGTACGATCCCGGCCGTTCGGTTATCGGAGTACTGCATGGCGGGTGGCGATCTTTGGCGTTGGGAATCGTTGCGGAAGCCATGGATCGGATTACCGACAAGTTGAAAAGCCGGCCGGAGAAATTACTGGTGGGAATCGGCCCGGGGATTTCCCGCTGCCATTTTGTCGTGCGCCAGGATACCGCCGAACGGTTTGCGGCATACCCGCAGGCTTTCGCCAGGGTGGGGGAGCAAACCGCCCTTGATTTAAAACAGGTCGTGGTAGCACAGTTCGTGGAGCGCGGCGTCCGCCGCGAACACATCGAGGTGCATCCCGATTGCACCGCCTGTCTGCCGGAAAAATATTTTTCCTACCGCCGCGATAAGCCAGCCGTGGTGGAGGCCATGGTCGCGCTCATCGGTATAAAGTGAAGTGGAAATGGATTGACTTGGGATCCGCCGTGTGTTAAGCTACTCTGAAGTTTACTGGAACAGATCTTTGGTACGAGGTGGATCATGGAGCATTTGATCGATGAGCACATCGGCGCGTTGGTTTTCATCGCGTTCTTCCTCATGCTGGGGGCTCTGTGGATATACTCGAAGTTCCGCGAGTCTTTAAGCAAGAAGGTGGACACCTGCGAAGACTGCGGCGCGATCGGCCCCAAGCGTTGTCCGGTTGGACACTGCCTGGTGTGCCCGAAGAATGTTTGCGGGAGCGGGCATTGCATCGAGTGCTCGTTTGCGCTCTGCCCCGAAGGCCACTGTCTGAAGTGCGTTGGCACGGTTACCGAAGGTGGGCGTCCCGAGTGCTTCGCTTGCCACCAAACCGCGCCGCAGCGGCGGCAGTTCGGTCACGGCTAGCGCGCCGCCACACCTCAGACCACCGGATGGGCGCCGTCCAAAAAAACCTCGCGAGACCGCGAGGTTCTTTTTTTATTCAATTGTGCCGCGGTTACCGGATAATGACTTTGGTTCCAATGTTGGCGAACGCGTACAACCGCTCCATGTTTTCGTATGCGACGTTGACACAGCCGTGCGACATCGGGCGGCCGAAATTGTCGTGCCAGTAGGCGCCATGGATGTAGTAGCGGTATTTTCCCGTGGTGAAGTGCAGATTCCACTTGGTGTTGGGGTAGTCGAATCCGACGCCGCCGTAGTGTTTGACCGGCACCTTGTCGAGGATGGCGAATGTTCCCTTGGGCGTCGGCGTCCGCGGCAGGCCGCTGGAAATTGAGAATTCTTCGAGCGTGACGTTACCGAAAGCGTAGGCGAGGTGCTGGTTTTTCAGCGAGATGGTAATCGTTTTATCCTTCTTCACCGGTGCCGGGGAGAGGGGATCATAGCCTTCGGCAACCTCCGTTCCGTCCCGGTGGCCGTCGCCGTCGGTATCCGGGTTGGCGACATCGGTGCCGATGGCGATTTCCCAGGCGTCGTTGAGGGAGTCGTTATCCGAATCCACGTCGATAAGTTTTTTCTTATTGCCGTAAAGCGGGGAGTACCCCGTGCGCACTTCCTGGCCGTCGAAAAAACCGTCGTGGTCGGTGTCGGCAAGCAGCGGGTCGGTATGATAGACTCGCAGTTCTTGCTCGTCGGAGAGCCCGTCGCTATCGGTATCCGTGCTGGCGTTGGCGGGCGGAGCGAATAAAAAAAGTACTCCAACGATCAGCATCGCGGAGTACGCACGGCCAAAAATAGAATTTTGCATAGGTTTTTTGTTTTAGTTTTATTTTACTAAATGTATTATACCATTTCTATGAATATTTTGCAAGTAATTATGGCAGCGGCATAAAAAAAATCCCCGGTCCAAAGTTATGGGCAGGGGATGGTGATGTCGAACGTGTGGTGTTCCGTTTTTACTTAAATGGATATGCGAGTCCAGAAGCCTCGTAAGCGGATCGCTCGTCCGCGCGGAACTGTGTGATCGCGCGTTCCATCTCAGCCTTGAGTCTGAGCGGTTCGCCTTCGCCGCCGTATACGGTCATCCACGGGTAGTTGTGCGCGCGGGATGAGGAGAGGATGCCAAGATGACCGGCCATGGGTCCCTTTGGCATATAAAGGGTCATGATGTTGTCGAACTGGCCTTTCTGGGCGCCAAATCCCGGTACGAGCGCGATGCCATCGGGCCGCAGGAGGCGGAACGCCCGGTCCATCTTGGTGGTTGCGCCGATGACGGAGAACAGTGGACTGATGCCCTGCTGGTTCAAGTTGTGGTAGTCGCTGAACCGGCTGGTCAGGTACATCATGACTTCGCAGACCGTGGGCGGACGGTTGAGCCGAGCGGTGAGATCCGCGTAGAGGTCGGGGACCGTGCGGAAATGCATTTGCTTTGCCGAGAGCTCGAGGAGCTCATTGGGCATCATCAGCGCGTCCTGCATCGTCGTGCCCGAAGGGTTTGACGTGCGCGTTACCACGACCGCGCCCTTGCCCTTCGTGAAGAAGGGAAGGCCAGGGGAGAGCACGTCGTTGCCCATCCAGGTGGTGACCGTCATCGCATCGAAGTCGAACTCGCCGGCGAGCGCCGGAGCGCATTCGTCGTCCGGACCCGACAGGTAGGCGGCGTAGTAGGGCGCTTGCGAGGTGGCGATGTCGCCGCGCTTGGCGTCGAAGATGACGAAGACCTCGCCCCTCTTGGCGTGCCGTGTCAACCGTTGGCAGACCCGTTTAAGTATAAAGCCGCCAAACGGTCCGAACTGTTCGTAGCACGCCGCCTGGGGTTTGAAGACCCGGATGCCGCACTCGACCGCGGCATCGATGACGTCGAACAGGTAGTGGGTGACACCGGCCATCAGCGGTATGAGGCGATTGATGCTCTGCTCGAACAGGCCTTCCACCGCCGCCGCCTGTACGACACGAAAGAATCGCCCTTCGATCTCGTGGTAGCGCCCGGGCGAGTTATTCTCGCCGTAACCGGTGTAGAAATCCCGGTTGAGCTTTCCAGAGTCTGGGTCAATGTGGGGGTCGAGCCCGATGCACAAGCCCGTACCTTGGGCAATCTGCGCCTCCCACAGGCGCAACCCTGCGTTTTTTTGGTCCATCCGGCACACTCCTTTCGCGTGTGTTGCTATGCCAGGCTTTCCGTGAATTGTACGTCAATGATCAGAAAAAGAGCAGGAAGACCTTAGCATACATAGCTTGCACGTGACAAGTATTTGACATTTTGCGGTATCGTGCTAGACTGTATCAGTATTTCCGCAGACCGCAGGTGCAATTAAGCGTAAATTGCCGCAGACGATATGTGGCAAGCCTGCCGAGGGAATCCTCGTTTTTGTCTGCGGTTACTCCGGAGACATTTTTTTATTCCCCACGCTACTTGCTTGAAACTATGCCCAAAACACGGCAGCAAAAAAGCGAAACGATCGATGCGATGGTGGACATGATCGGCCGTTCGCGGTCCGTCGTGTTCACGAATTTCGCCGGTTTAAAGGTGAAAGAGGTCACGGAACTGCGCAAGAAGTGCCGCGAAGAAAAGATCGATTATCTCGTGGCGAAGAAAACCTTGATGGATCGTGCGTTCAAGACGGCCAAGATCAGCGTCGAGCCCAAAAAGTTCCCGAAGGAAGTCGCGACCGTGTTCAGCTACGAGGATGAAGTCGCGCCGGCGAGAATTTTGATGCAGTATGCCAAGGACCACCCGGCCGTAAAACCGTTCGGCGGAATTTTGGAGCACGCCTACGTTGACGGCGCAAAGATCGCCGAGCTCTCCGCCCTGCCGAGCAAACTCGAGCTCTTGTCGAAAGTGGTCGGCTCGATTGCCGCCCCGATGTCGGGCTTGGTCCGCGTGATGGCCGGCAACTTGCGGGGATTGGTGCAGGTGCTCAAATCCATCAGCGAGAAAAAACCCGCCGTGTAATTACTTCTTACTAATTCAATCGAATTTGAATCATTAATCCAAAACATTATGGCAGACGAAAAAATGGTAGAGGTTCCGGCGAAGTTCAAAGCGCTGGTGGAGCAGATCGAAAAGCTCTCGGTGCTGGATCTGGCGGAGCTCGTCAAGGTCCTGGAGTCGAAGTTCGGCGTGTCCGCATCGGCGCCGGTGATGGCGATGGCGGCCGGCCCGGCCGCAGCGCCGGCGGAAGAGAAGACGGAGTTCACGGTTGAACTCACCGGGGCGGGCGACAACAAGATCGCCGTCATTAAGGCGATCCGCACCATGACCCAGCTGGGCCTGAAGGAGGCCAAAGATCTGGTGGACGGTGCGCCGAAGGTCGTGAAGGAAGGCGCCAAGAAAGACGAAGCCGAGAAGATGAAGAAAGATTTGGAAGCGGCCGGCGCCAAAGTGACATTGAAATAGTTTACCCTCACCGTGCTCAGCGCACCGTGCTAAAAAATCCGCCACTGGCGGATTTTTTAGTCCCTGGTTAACGGGCACGGTGAGCCGATCCCTCATTTCAGGTGTTGCATCGGTACGCCAAAGATTCTTGGGCCGTTTAACAGGTAGATCTTTTGGCCGGCTTCATCCACGATGACGTCACGCAGTTCATCAAAAAGTTCCGAGCGGTACTGGGCAACCAGATCACCGGTTTTTTCGACCACCAGCAACCGTTTGGTCGGCGGGTCAAGCACGTACAGGTATTTTGATGCCTCTGAGGTTTCAATTTTCGTCGGCCCGGCCAGCGGCGGATCGATCGCCCGCGTGGAAAATTCCGCGGCCTGCCCTTGGTTGAGCCGGATGATTTCCCCGTCGGAGCGCAGCGCATAGACATCGCCATCGACCGCGATATCAACGGCTTGCCGCAGATCCACGGTGGGGTCGGAAAGCCACGGACGCGGGCTGCCGTATCCGCCGGCGGTTGGATCGGCGCGGAAGATGGAACTCCCGTCGCTGCTGAGCAGATACAGGCGGTCATGGAAAACGTCCAGACTGGTAATTTTCCCGCCGGGGGTATTCAGCGGGACGGGGTGGATGCGTTCCGCGGCGTCGAGGCGGGTCACGCGGTTGTCGTCATCCAGGAGTATGGCGCCGTTCGATGAAACCGCACTGGCGGTCAGCGCACCAACGGTCGCGCTGGACGGGGCGACGTTGGCAATGGCGCGGCTCGAGAGGTTGAGTGAAAAGAATAATTTCGATTTCGCATCCTGCGCGTAGAGGCGATCCGATATTTTGATGAGGGCCGGCGCGATCCTAGTCGACGCCTCAAGGTTGGTAAAATTGGCCAGTTGCAGCGGTTCATTGATGATGATCTCGTGGCGCAATTCGCTGAGTCTGGCCAAGAGTTCCCGCCGGGTGCGCGCGACCGTCGGGTGGTCGCGAAATGCCGCCGGCAGTTGGTTCAGAAGATGGAGCGCCTCATTGAGGTGCGTCCGCGCCCCAACTTGGTCCTGGTAAATGAGGGCGGATTGCGACGCATCGCGCAGTTGCTCGACCTGCCCGAGGATGGAGGCGAACGCCCGCTCGCGGCTGAGCTGCGTGTTGCGCGACGACAACGTGGTGAGGTTGAACATGAGGAGCGCCGTCACGACAATTCCTCCGATGACGGTGATCCGCTGGATGAGCGACAGCCGCTGGGTGTGCTCGCCGATCCATAACGCCGATCGGCGCACTGTTCCGCCCAGCATCCGGACGACCGGGTGATGGATGACCTTGTTTGACGATTCCGCCGCGGCCCGGGTGACCGACTGCAGCATGGGATTATTTGGCAGGCGGAGTTCCGGTTTTTCCGCGGGTGCAGGTTTCTTCCCCGGAGTCACAACCGCAGCGGGTGTGGCGCGCCTGCCTTTCGGTCCCGGCAGGAAACGCTTGGTGCCGTCGAGCAGCCGGCGCGAAGTTGTGTGCAGCCAGCGGGCCATGTTTTTTCGGTCGGGCAGTAGTTTGGGGGTGAGGAGGAGGCTGGTG
Source organism: Patescibacteria group bacterium (assembly GCA_028712155.1). Classification (GTDB taxonomy): domain Bacteria; phylum Patescibacteriota; class Patescibacteriia; order Buchananbacterales; family GWA2-38-13; genus VMFR01. Next base: position 27,479 of record JAQTQO010000005.1, read on the forward strand.
CGGTGCTGGGTCTGGTTGAGCACCCGCATGGAGTCGCGTGCGGCGACTACCGGGTAATCGAACCGCTCAGCATTTTCCGCTGCACGCGTCGGGGGGCGTTGCAGCACCAGGTTGATGATGACGGCCGCTCCCATGGTTTTGGGGTTGGCTTTGGCGAGCGCCTGCTTGAGCTGACGTACCGCATCGGTGCCCGCTCCGCCGGTGACGGCGGATTGCACCGTATGCAGGGAAAGGTAGTCCAGGATACTCTCGGTGCAAAAGAACAGGTAATCGAGCGGTCCAATGGCGCCCGATACGGTCTGGGAAAAGACGCGGAGCGGATTGGGGACGGCGTCGGCGTTCGGTTCGGTGACGGAAACGGCGCGGTAGTCGTGGTTGGGACGGTAGTGAAACAGGTAGCCGAAAACGTTGCCCACCGCGGCCAGCGCGAACTGCTGCTGGCGGATATTGCCCAGCAGAAAGGCGCTGTCCTCGAGCGCAATGCGCACCCCCTCGCCCTCAAGGTAGCGGGCAATTATGCCGTTCGCGTTCCGCAGGACAAATCCAAAATGCTCGTCGAACTCGGTGGCCGACGGAGTGGGGAAAGCGGCCGGTTGATTTCCGACGGCGCCGTACAGGCTGTCTTTCACTTGATCGAGGAGCTGATCGATAAGTCCGGAAGCAGCCACGCCGTTGGGTGCGACCTCGGCGAACCCGAAAAGCTTGCCGGCGAGCAGTTCCTTTTCAGGCGTCGGCTTAGCGGCAAATACCTTGCAGACCGAGCGCGGACTGCCGGCCGGTTCAACGAGGAGTGTGGCGATTTTTGCGAGATAACGGTCCATAGTTTCCAAAACGTTCTTGGGTTTGTCAGATGAGGCCGGATGTACTACAATTATACCACTGTTAGGCCCACAGGGCGCAACGGCATCATGGTATGCTTGAACAACTCTTTGGTTCAACCACCCGGGTAAAACTTTTGCAACGTTTCCTGAACAATCCCGATCAGCCGTACTACCTGCGCGAGCTGGCGCGCGCTATCCGGGTGCAACTGAATTCCGTGCGGCGTGAGGTTGCCAATCTTGAGCGCATCGGCATCATCTGTCCGATGACTTCTGCGGATGTTTTGCCGGGCAGCGGGGGAGACGCCCGCCACCCGCCGGCGGCTCGGGCGGGTCGGCGCCGGACGCTGAAGAAATTTTATCTCGCCAATCCGAGTTTTCTCCTGAATCCCGAACTCAAGGCGCTGCTGGTCAAGGCGCAGCTTTTGCTGGAGCAGAAACTCGTCGAGCGCATCCGCTCGATCGCCAACGTGCGGTACCTGGCGTTGACCGGAATGTTCGTCGGCCTGGAGGGTTTTTGTACGGATCTGCTGCTGGTCGGTACGGTGAACCGGAAACGCCTGGCCCGTTTAATGCTGCAGTTTGAGCACGAGCTGGATCACTCGATCAATTATACCGTGATGACGGTGGCGGAATTTCATTACCGCTATAACATCACCGACAAATTCCTGTATACGGTGCTGGAGAATAAAAAGATCGTCGTCATTGATCGCCTCCGGAGTCTCCAGCGGTGAGGCCGGGCGGGCGGCATGAGGGTTGGGCCGATGCGGTAATGAGCACCGCTTTTTTCATACACCAATGTATCACCAAGAGTCATATGTCGCGTTCCCCGTATTTTTTACTGGTTGATACGGCACGCCAGGCATGCGTGACCGTGGCGGTGGTCAAGCGAAACCGTTTTTATTACCGCCGGACGGTGCAGGTCCGTCACCACGGGGCTGAGGCCGTCCTGCCGGCGGTGGCAGCGCTGCTCCGTCGCCCGGCGATGGCGGGCGGGAAGATCTCCGGAGTCGCCGTGACATCGGGCCGCCATCTTGCCGGTGGTCGGGCAGCTGCGGGTGAGCGGCCCAAGAACACTGCAGTCGCGGCCGGTTTCACGCATCTGCGGGCCGCCGTCGTGGTTGCCAACGCCCTTGCCTATGCGTTGGAGGTCCGCTCGATCGGTGTGAGCGATCAACAATCAGCCGATCCGGCTGCGCTGGCCGCCGTATTCCGAAAGCAGGCGCGTTCAGGCCGGCGTCGGGTCGTCGTACCCGCGTATGCCAGTCCGCCCCACATTACGAAACATCGCAGTTGATTTATGTTTGACGCGGCCGAGTAACTGTCAAATAACTTTCGGATACTCAAAAGCCCAAACGTGATGCGGTAAACTCTAATTTGGTGGACGTGGTCTGATTTTGTCCGGGCTTATCCCTACATAACATAACAGTATTTGCTAGGTTAAGAGAAAAATAGTGCATATAATATAATAAAAATATCCACATCAGTGGATACAATTAATAACGATTATGTGGTATCTTTTAGTTGTTGGTTGACATATGTAAGTTTTGGGTGTATAATATTGTTCCCTGAAAATACAGCTCCTGGTATCTGCCCCCGGTCGGATTCGAACCGACACCGATGCCTTCGCAGGCACATCCCTCAAAGATGTCGTGCTATCCGTTACACCACGGGGGCGAATACCAGTAGCGGTATCAACGCTATTGGTAATTAACTGCCGTTCACCGGTTAGTTAATTAAGTTTCAATCTTGGAAAACACGCCTAGATGATAAAGCTCGGCGTGTTTTCTTTTGTTTTATCTTTCTTTTTTTGTTTGAGGTGAGGTGCTGGAAAACGTAACCATTTTCCAAGTTTTGATTTTATTACTTTACCCTGACGGATTACGTAATTGCAGAACATCATCCCATCAGCCGCAAAGCAAATTTGTTGTTCCAGTGCGACGACCTTCGTCTCGGGCATTTGTTTCATGTTGATCAGCTCATGGTGAACGGCAGATAACTGACTAACATTACATGGTAACGCAAAACCACCGAGCGCGGACGCCCCGCCGTCGTCTGTTTGCACAGCTTGCGGCGAGTGTTAGTAGCACTCCGCAAGCCCTATAGGCTTGGCGAAGCGGCCACGCTCGATGGTCATCTTCTGTGGCGTTTTGAGATAACCCGCGCCCCGTTCTACTAAAACGGGAAAATTTTCAAGGACACGACGATACCTGAATACTAGCACATCCATTGAATTTGTCAATAGGGGATGGTATCCTACCTTAAGTTATGGAACAAAACAACGAAAAAATCAAATTTCATTCTCTTTTGCGCCAAGTCATCGTAGCAAGGCGAAAAGCAAAGCGGAAAAACGGTCCCTGTCGCTGTGTCGGTTGTTATAATGCCAGACGAAACCGTCAAGATACGACTGCAGATACCGCTTAGATACGGCCTTGTGCGTCCCGGAGATGCTGCGCTTCACGTGCGACCAGAACCCTTCAATGGTGTTGGTGTGCACGTCGCCCCGTGCGTATTCATGGAGTGAATGGTTGACGCTCTGGCGGTGGTACATTCTTGCCACTAGATCGTAGCGGTTGCTTTCGTCGGTAAGTAGGCGCGTCTTTATCCGTTCCACGTTATTGTGGAGGAATTGCCCGATGGTTCGGGCTTTTGCATCTTTCACTACTTCTGCCCGAATCTCGCCGTCGCGTTCCACCGCGCCAAGGATGACGGCCTTATCATCCATCACGCGCCCAAGGTCTTTGTTGTTTCTCCCCGCGTCACCCTTCCCGCCAAAGTAGGTTTCATCCATCTCTACATCGCCAAGCAGGCGGTGTTTTTCGTTGTGCAGCGATTCACGGATGAGCCGTAGAATGCGCCACGCCGTTTTGTAGGTGACATTGAGTTCCCGCTCCATCTGCTTTGCAGAGATGCCATTCTTTGCGCTGGAAAATACGAATATAGCATGGAACCACAAGGTGAGGGGAGTAGCGGATTTTTCGAAAATGGTATCCGCTGTGGGGGCGATTTGGTAACGGCATCTGGAGCATTGATACTGCCGTCGTTCGGGCAGCCGTTTGTAGTGGCCACCACAAGAGCAACGTTCACTATGCGTGGTCCGAAAGATGAATTCGAGGCAATCATCATTGGTGGGGAATTCCTTCCGTAAATCGTGGATTCCGTATTTATCTATCCGTGCCATACATAAATATCATAGTTTCTAGCCATTATGTTGTCAAGGGATAACTGTGATTTTGTCCACAGCGTAAGTGCTCATTGACACAAATGGGCATTTTTTGTTTTTATTAAGCGAATTTATTTTAATATTACGTGGTTGACAGTGTCTGCAATGTGGAATAAAATTGTATATGGGTGGATGAAAGTGGATAAAAGTGGGGAAAAGGAAGAGTATCTGTGGATAACTTAGTTTCGGTCAATTTCCGCTGAATCACCTTCGCGTTAGGGGTTTTGCCGGCGGGCAATACCCGGTGCTACAACTTCGACCAGCGCTTATTAAACAGCCTCGTCGAAGCAAAAACCAAAACCAAATCATTGGCGTTTTCCTCAAAATGCGCTCCGGCGCTCGAGGTAACGGGTTGTAGCACCAGGTATGTTCATCGGCGAGTATCAGCACAGTATTGATGAGAAGGGGCGGTTGGCTGCACCGGCGAAATTTCGCAAGCAGTTGCTTCGCGGTGTCGTGGTGACCCGGGGGCTGGATAACTGTTTGTTCGTGTACACGCGCACGGAATGGGAGAAACTGGTTTCCAAGCTGGCGGTGTTGCCGGTAGCCAAAGCCAACAGCCGGGCATTTTCCCGCCTGATGCTGGCCGGCGCCATGGACGTCGAGCTCGACAGTCAGGGCCGGATCGGCATTCCGGAGTATTTGCGGCGGTTCGCCGGGCTGGGCAAGCAGGTGATCATCGCCGGGCTGTACAACCGTTTGGAAATTTGGGACGTAGCGCGTTGGGAGGAATACAAGCGTCAGACCGAGGGCAAGAGCAATGAAATTGCAGAAGCCCTGGGAGAACTTGGCGTATAACCGGGCGGCTGGGTGCGCGGAGCCAAACCTGTATGACCGGCAGCTCCCGCCATCAACCCGTGCTGCTTATCGAAGTCGTCGCCGGATTGGATGCCGCGCCGGGAAAGCATTTTATCGACGGCACGGCGGGGGGCGGCGGGCATGCCAAGGCGATACTCGAAGCGACGGCCCCGGATGGGCGATTGCTCGGGATCGATCTCGACCCGGCGGCGCTTTCCCGGACCCAGGAATCACTCAGTGCCCCGGAGTTTCGCGGTCGGTTTACTTACGTTCACGGCAACTTTAAAAATATCGCGACGATCGCGCGGCAACATCAGTTTGTCCCGACCGGCGGATGCCTGTTCGATCTGGGAGTGTCTTCTCCGCAACTGGATGATCCGGCCGCCGGTTTCAGCTTCCGTTCCGATCGCTTGGATTTCCGGTTCGATCCTGAAAACAACGGACTGACGGCCGCCGAAATCGTCAACCGCAGGCCGGTGCACGAGCTGGAGCGCATGCTGCGGGAATTCGGTGAAGAGCCGCTCGCTCGGCCGATCGCGATCGCCATTGACCGCGAGCGCCGCCGAAATCCGATCGAACGGGCGGATGCGCTGGCCGCGTTGGTCGCCCGGGTGTATGCCCGCTATTTCCGGAGTCGTTCGCGCCGCCATCCCGCCACCCGCGTTTTCCAGGCGCTGCGCGTCGCGGTGAACGGCGAATTGGACAACCTCCAGGCGGGAATCACCGGTGCGCTTGAGGTGATGCCGGCCGGCGCGCGGATCGCCGTGATGAGCTACCAGTCGCTCGAAGATCGCATCGTCAAACATTTTTTTAAGAACGCGTCGCGGGAGTGCCGCTGCCCGCCCGACCTGCCGGAATGCCGTTGCCAACAGCAGCCAACACTGCGCGTATTGACTCCAAAACCGATCCGCCCGAATCCGCGTGAAGTCGTACAAAACCCGCGGAGCCGGAGCGCCAAACTGAGAATCGCCGAACGCCTTAATTCATCGGTTGCCGTGAGCAATATAAAACCAACATCCTAATAAAAAACATCTATGGGTCGATATTTTTTCCGTACCGCCCGCCGAAATTTCCCGCACCCGTCAACCGAGCAGGTTCCGCAACGGCAGCGGCGGCTGCGGCGATGGTGCGCTACCGTCATCCTCTTCGTGGTGGTGGCCTGTGCCTCGTATTTGGCGCAAGCGAATACCATTGCCGCTAAAGGGTTTGAAATGGAACAGCTGCGGCAAAAAATCAACCAGTTGCGCACCGAGAACCGCGATCTGGAAAACCAGGCGCTGCAGCTGCAGTCACTGCAGCATCTTTCGAAAAAAATTGACGGATTGAATCTTGTCCCGGCCGAGAATATCAGCTACGTGTCCGGTCAGGCCGGGGCGTTGAGTTTACGCTAAAGGCAAGCGGTGCGGCCGGAGACGCCGCGACGGCGAGGCGATGGTTTTTCGCCCGACACCGGGTCCACCGAGGAGAAATCTACTGATGGTGCGGTCGTTTGGAGTCCACCGTGAAGATTTCCGTCCGACCGATGTCACCGGTCGACGGGTGCTGGCGATCGGAGTCGTCTTTTTTTTATGCTGCGCATTCATCGTCCTGCGGTTGTTTGATCTGCAGGTGCTGAGATTCGATTATTTTTCGAGCATGGCGGCAAAAGCGCAGGATACTTTCCGCGAGCTGGCGCCCGAGCGCGGTGCGATCTACGTCAAGGAGGGAGGGAAACTCTATCCACTGGTGTCCAACCGGGATTACTACTTGGTGTATGCGGATCCGCGCAAAGTGACCGACGCCGGGAAGGTGGTGGATACACTGGCGCAGATTATGCACTTGAGCGAAGAAGAGTGGAAACCGATCGCCGCCAAACTTTCCAACCGCCGCGATCCGTACGAACCGCTGTTGCGGAAGGTCGGTACACCGGAGGTCGAATTGATCCGTCGCGCAAACCTCCCGGGTATTGCGGACGTGGCAGAGAGCTACCGGTATTATCCCGAAACGGAGTTCGGCGGTCAGCTGTTGGGATTCGTCGGTTACGCGGATGATGCCCTTGCCGGTCAGTACGGCCTGGAGGGGTACTTCGAGCCGGAGCTGGCCGGAAAAGCGGGCAGCTTGCGAGCGGTCACGGACGCTGTGGGTCGGCCGCTGGTCATCGGCGAGCGGGAGCTGGAGGAGCCGCAGGATGGTATGAATCTGGTGCTGACCGTTGATCGGACCGTCCAACTGACCGCTTGCGCAAAACTGAAAGACGGCGTGGCCGCGTACGACGCAGTCGGCGGAACCGTCATCATCATGCAGCCGGAGACCGGTGCGATTCTTGCGATGTGCAGCGTTCCGAACTTTGATCCGGGCGATTATGCGCAGGTCAGTGATCCTGCCGCTTACAACAATCCGGCGATATTTACCGCCTACGAACCCGGCTCCGTCTTCAAACCGATTACCATGGCATCGGCGATTGACCGTGGGCTCGTGCGGCCGACGGACACCTATGAAGATACCGGAGAAATCAAGCTGGCCACCGGCGCAAAAATCCGCAATTCGGATCTTCAGGCGCACGGCGTGCAAACGATGGTGCAGGTGCTGGAAAAGTCGCTCAACACCGGTGCCGTGCACGTCGTCATGAAGCTCGGCCGGGAGCAGTTCCGCCGTTACGTCCGCGATTTCGGGTTCGGGTCGCGCACCGGCATTACGCTGGATACGGAAGTGTCCGGTGACGTCAGTTCGCTCGATCGCCGGGGGGAAATTTATAGCATGACCGCTTCGTACGGGCAGGGGATCACCGTTACCCCGCTGCAGCTTGCGGCCGCTTACGGCGCGCTCGCAAATAACGGTAAGCTCATGCGGCCGTATATCGTATCCGAACAGCTGAGCGCGGACGGCGAGGTGGCGGTATCAACGGCTCCGCAGGTGGTCCGGCAGGTGGTGACTTCGCGGACGGCCAGCACCATTACCGGCATGCTGGTGCAGGCGGTGGAAGGAGTGTACGACCACAAGGCGAAACTGCCGGGTTACTACGTCGCCGGAAAGACCGGCACGGCGCAAATCGCATCGCCGAACGGCGGTTACGGGGATGAGGTGAATCATACCTTCATCGGATACCTGCCGGCCTATCGGCCCGCATTCGTGATCCTGGTCAAGCTGGACAAGCCGACCAAGGTCAAGCACGCGGCCGATTCAACGACCGTGGTCTTTCGCCAGATCTCTGAATTTTTGGTAGACTATTATCAGATTGCACCGGAGCGCGACCGATGAAAGGGGAGTCCGGCGCGCGATGTGCAGCGTATGCCAACTTTTGCCCAACGCGTGCTGCAGCACCTGCTCCGCCCATTGGCGGTGCGAACGCTCCGTCGGTACCACCCGACGGTGATCGGCGTGACCGGCAGCGTCGGCAAAACCTCGACCGTTTTGGCCTGCGCGCTCATGCTCGGTGCAAAGCGGCGCGTCCGAGCGAGCGCGAAAAATTATAATAACGAAATCGGCGTGCCGCTGTCCGTCCTGGGCCTGATGAGCGGCGGTCGCTCGGGGTGGCGGTGGCTGGGGAGGCTGTGGCGCGGGGTGCGGGTGGCGTTCGGGCCGGCGGTTGATTTTCCGCAGGATCTCATTTTGGAATTGGCGTCAGACAAGCCCGGCGATCTCCAGTATTTGACCACGATGCTGCACCCGCGCATCGGCATCGTGACGGGGGTAACGGCGGCGCACCTCAACCGTTTTGAGAGTCTCGCTGCGGTGGCCGAAGAGAAGGGGGTAGTGGTCGCGGCGGTGCCGTCGGATGGCGTGGTGATACTGAATGCCGACGACCCGTTGGTCACCGCGATGCGGACTCGCACGAAGGCGCGGGTTATCACGTACGGGCTGGGACCACGGGCGGACGTGAGCGCGACGCAAATCGGTTTCATCGGCCGGCGCGGTGTCGGGGGCGAGCTTGGGCGCAGCCTCGGGCTGTGCTGTCGGGTCAAATATGGCGACGCTGCGGTATCGCTGGAATTGCCGCACGTGGTCGGCGAACACATGCTCTATGCGGTACTGGCGGCGGTGGCGCTTGGGCTGTCCTACGGGCGAACGCTCGCGGAGGTCGTACCGCCGCTGTCGGCATTCATGCCGCCGCCGGGGCGCATGCGGGTGATTTTAGGCATCAAGCGGACGACGATCATTGACGGCAGCTACAATAGTTCGCCTTTTGCCACGCAAGCGGCGGTGCGAACGCTCACGCAGCTCCCGGTCGGCACGGGGCGGCGGTACGCGGTGCTTGGCGATATGCTGGAGCTGGGCGCTATTGCCGGACGTGCGCACCGTGAACTGGGCGGGCAGGTCGCACGGGCCAAATTGGATGGGCTGTTCTGCGTCGGTGAACTTGCACGCGACATTGCGCGCGGGGCGCAGCAAGCCGGTTTTCCCGAAGAGAAAGTCTTCACTTTTTCCGACGCAGGCACGGCGGGGCGTTTTCTGCAGGACAGAATCCATCCCGGCGACGTATTGCTGGTCAAGGGGTCCCAGGCCGTTCGGCTGGAGCGCCTGGTCAAAGAATTGATGGCCGAACCGTTGCGCGCCCGCGAACTTTTGGTGCGCCAGGGGCCGGAGTGGTAATCAGGTGTGACATCTGCGACGAAGTGAGAAATGTTTAAAATAAACCGCCGCCTTTTGTGAGGCGGCGGTTTTGTATGTGTGGCACCGTCTGTTACTGTTTGCAGCTTTTCTTGTGACGATGGTGTGAACGAAGCGCCAGGAGAGCCGCGACGCCACCCAGGCCGGCAATAATTTTTCGTTTTGTGGATTGGTCAAGCCGGTCGAACTGGTCTTTGGCCTCTTTCGCGAGCCGTACAACTTCCGCGCTAACCTCCTGGAATTTCGCATTCACCTGATCGGGGAACGGTTTTTGCCGCGGAATCGGCGTGCGCACACCGGCCGAAGGTTTCGATGGTTTTGGCATAGGTGAGTGAAGAAATTATATAGTTAGGTGAATCTTGCGCCGGACTTCAGCATACCACGAACCGTGATGAACCGGAAGTCGGTTGAAATGAAGGCTGATATTTTGAGGTACGATTTTGCGACGCTGTAATTTTTTTTACATTTATTATTTATGAATCAATTTTCCCGCTCCGGATTTTTGGTCGGTCGCGTCGCGCCTCGCAAAACTATTCGGGTGGAATGACCCCGAGGGTTTGCTTGAGCGATTTTAGGCGGTAGTAGAATCCGGCAGTGTGGATCGAGCGGAGCCTGAGGCGTAAGAAATCGTAATGGTGCATCCACTCGTGCAGCAGCGTGTCCAGAAATGTTTTTGCCGCCAGAATCTGGCCGCGGACTGCGGTTCGGTTTTGCAGGTAGATGTATTTCGATTGCGGCCGGTAGTAGCCGTACTGTTTGACGACGGTTCGGCCATTGCGAGTCCGGTGGTACTGTTGGGTATCTGAAACCTTGACGTTACAGACGTCGATTTCAGCGCAATCGGAGAGCGCATCCAATAGCGCGGTGGAAAGCTGCTGTCGCCGTACCGCGTCGGCTGATGCCAAAATTTCCTGGGCCAGTTGTTGCGCTAAATGACTGGCGGTGAAATCCACGCGGACGATGGCATTGCTGCGCTCGTAGTTTGGCGTTGTGCCGGAAAAGAATTTCATGGATGCGGCCGTTGTTGGTTCCCCTGGCTACGACGTAACGTGAGGTTGGCGTAACCGGTCCGAGTCGCGCTGCACTGAACAAGGAGCGTGACTTTCTATTTTCTCATCTCCCAATTTTTTTCCAACTGCCGCAGGCGTCGGTCGGAAATGCCGAAGTGGTGGCCGATTTCATGCCAGACGACGCGGCGGACTTCATTGGGGAGTTCGCTCACACGGCGCACGTTCGCCTCGATCGCTTTTTGGTAGATGGTAATTTTATCGGGCAGCACTCCGCTGTAGCCGAGGCTGCGTCCGGTCTTGGGAATGCCGTGGTAGAGTCCGAGGAGCCGGCGGGGCGGCGTTTCGTCGTCGAGCACGATGGCCACGTTGTCCATTTGGTCGCGAAGGCTTGGCGGCAAAGCGGCAACCGCATCGGCAATCCAGGTTTCAAATTGTTCCCGCCCCACTTGTTCGGGCATAGAGAAAATTACCTCGCCGCGGAATTGTGAAAACGGTAATGTCCCGCCAGTATATTCAACCGTTGTTCGGCGGTTGTTGCGGTGGGCGCAGAAGATCCTCAACCGCCTGGGCAACGCGCACGGCCATAATGCCGTAGCCGCGGCCATTCGGGTGCACAGGATCAGCCATGACGTACGGGTTGCCCCAGATGTCGTCCATAACGTTTGTGAGGTACGCCACGTGAGTTTTGCGCGCCAGCCGACTGAGTGCCGAGCGGTAAGGGTCGTTAGAGATGCCGCCGCGGATATTGAGCAGCAGTACCGCGGCTCCGCGTTCCTGAATTCTGGTGATGATGGACTCAAGATTGCTGATGGTTTGCTGCATCGGCATGCCCTGCAGAATATCGTTTCCACCGCACTGCACAATGACCAGGTCCGGTCGTTCACGGTCAAGCAGGGGATTCAACCGTGCGAGTGCGGTCGCCGTAGTGTCCTCGGGTATGCCGGCATTCACGATCGGCCGCCGGATTATCGACGAAACCAGGGGAATAAAACCGCCGGTCGTGGTCGCGCCGAACCCGGCGATGAGGTCATCGCCGAACGCAACGATTTTTTTTCCAGCCACCGGTGCATTGTGAACGGGATAGTTAGTGCGTGCGCCTGCCCACCACACCAGTCCAATGCAGCCGGCAATCGTTACGCCAAGTCCGAAACGTTGCCAAACAGGCACCTGCATAGGGAAAGAAGATAGTTCATGTTTTTTATCATAACATGAATTGCAATGTACCGTCATTCACTGTTTATGTCTTACCGTTGACAGCGACCACGGTTGTGGTTAGATGTGAGGTATAGGTGGTGGGTCACTTCCTGTACTCCCTACCATTGGTGCAGGAATCCCAAAACGATCGGGGGTGATCTTTGTCTAAACGGTTTCCAACTTCTCCTCGCTGTGTAGGGACAGCGAGGAGTTATTTTATGCGGGCGTAAAAACAACGATAATCACTGCGAAAAGCATCGTATGGTACCAGCAGCCGCAGATAAATTCGATACATTTGATGGATAATGAGCCATTTTTCCTGCATATTTTTGACGAGTGGATAAGTTCGTGGTATTATTTTGACATCAACACAACAGCTCCTTGGAAATTCGAATCCGAAATCGAGAATGAAGGGCCGGCTAAAATCTCACCCAACTCCAACCCTACCCTTTCGACCCAAACAACCTTGGCCGGCCCTCTTCCTTTTTTATATTCTAGTACAATTGTACAGGGTATTGTACCAGAGCATGAGTACCCGATTGTTCCGGGTATTTTTTTATACCGTTCATGTATAAAAAGTCCCGCTTTCTCCAGAAAGCGGGAACGCAGGAAAGGTCAGACCGTTACGGTTTATACACGAGTTTTTTGAACCCGATCTGTTCGTTGGGAACACCCGCGAGAAAGCCCCACCCGTTGGTACCATTGGTTCCAAGGTTGAGCTTCTCGATTTGATTACAACCGCTCGCATCCGAGAGGGCGAAGAACAATGATTGCTCACAACAAAACGCGGCGCTTGCAGCGCCGCGTTTTTTGGTCAACAAGAAAACCTTGCTACTTCAAATCAACCGGTTGCTCCCAGGGGAATCCATCGCGGCCGAAATGTCCGTAGCACGCGGTCTTGCGGTAGATGGGCCGGCGCAGATTGAGCTGTTCGATGATCCCTTTCGGCGTGAAGTCGATGTGTTTTTTGATCCCGGCAATAATTTTTTTATCGTCGCCCGTACCGAAGGTGTTGGCCGTCAACATCAGGGGTTCGGCGCGGCCGATGGCGTAGGCCACTGACACCAGACATTTTTCGGCCAGTCCGGAGGCAACGGCGCTCAACGCCGCGCGCCGCGCCTGGTATGCGCCGGAGCGGTCAACTTTTGTCGGGTCTTTTCCGGAGAAACAACCGCCGCCGTGCGGGATGAGCCCGCCGTAGGTGTCTACCATGATTTTCCTGCCGGTCAGGCCCGCGTCGGCGGTAAAACCGCCCAGCGTAAAGCGGCCCGTCGGGTTAACCAGGATCTGGTAATCTCCATCACCGGTCACCGGGCGGATCAAATGTTCGGCGATCAGTCGCTGGATGTCCTCCAGCGCCATTTCCGGATCGTGCTGGCACGAAACCAGAGCGGTCTGAACTTTCCCGTCCAGTATCGTGATCTGCGATTTACCGTCCGGGCGCAGCCAGGAAAATTTCTTGTTCGTCCGACGGAGCTTTTCCAGCCCACTGGTGAGGCGATGGGCGAGCACGATGGCTTTGGGCAGGTGCTCCGGCGTCTCGTTGGTGGCGTAGCCGTACATGATGCCCTGGTCGCCGGCGCCGCCCGGGTTCACGCCCTGGGCGATGTCGGGCGACTGCTGGGAAATACGGGCGATCGTCTCCGGTTTTTCGTGGTAGCCGATCTCTTCGTAAACTTTGAGGGCGACATCAATGACGTTGACTTCCTGGCTGCTGGTGACTTCGCCGCCGATAACCAGCAATCCGTGCGAACCCAGACATTCGACCGCCACGCGACTATAGGGGTCGCCGGTCAGAAACGCATCGAGAATCGCATCGGAGATCTGGTCACAGACTTTGTCGGGATGGCCGCAGGTGACGCTCTCGGCCGTGACCACGGTGTGGTGATTGGCGACGATGGCTTCGTCAGACATAGGTGAAAATTAGTTTATGATTATAAAAAAAATCTTTCCGAGCGGAAAGTGAGTAAGCATATCTTTCCCCATCGGGGCTAGAGTCGGCACCTTGTCCCGCCGTTGGCGGGACCGGTTGTCGGGCAGGTCAACGGTGCTAGTTCGCCGTCCCGTCATAAGACGGAATTTCCTGCCGCTCTTGATACGTATGCAGTTGTGGATAAAGTATAGGACGGTGTTTTAGGGTTGTCAACGGTATGGAAAATAGAAAGGCCCCATAGGAAACTACGTTCCCATGGGGCACAAACGAGGAGAAAAAAATGAAATGCTCGTTGAGGCTAGGTTAAAGGTCTATACAAGGAGCAGTGTCTTTATGGTATCGCTGGATTTTACTGTCGTCAAGGTTTTTTGCGAGTGCCTGAGGATACCGTGATTCAAAAAAAGCCACCAAGCAAAGTTTGCCTGGTGGCGTGAGGTTCTGTCGTTGGAGGGTGGGACCGGCTATTCCGGCCAGCCGTGTTCGCGGCGAACCGCGATCATGGCGGAAAGGACGCTCGTCCAGGTATCCGGGTCGCGCATGACGTCGTCTGGGAACATGCAGCCGTCCCAGCAGATGTGGCGGCAGGCTTTCGTCAGCCCGCCCTGTTGGTCGCGCAGCCAGAAGCCGGCGTGGTGGGGGATGTTGAGCTTCCCGTTGGGGTCGTTCGGCAGGCAGTGCCGCCCGGTCTTGTCGTGGGTGCCGGAACCCTTGACCGTGCCGTCGTTCTGCGCCACGTGGAAATCAATGGTCCACGGCCGCAGCGCTTTGGTCATTGTCCGGTATGCTTCACCGAAGAACGCCGGAGTGACCTCAACCCCCGGCTTCAGCAGCTCGCAGTCCAGCGGGGCGTTGTAGCCGTACAGGAACAAGAGCGTGTGCGCCATGTCCGCCTGGAATCCGAGGACTTTGGGTTCGCCGACCGCCTCGAGCAGGCGTACGGCATCCCGCCAGTTGTGCAGGAACGCCCAGCAGATCTCGCCTTCGGCGGCGAGCCGTTCTCCGTACTGTACGGCGATGTCGCACGCTTCGTGAAGGGTTTCGACGGCGCGCTCCCAGCGGCGGTGCCATTCACCTTCGACCGAACCGTCGAACCAGCCCATGCCTTCCGCGGTGTCCACCCGCACGATGCCGTAGGGCCGCACGTGAAGCTCGCGCAGTTTACGTCCGATGCGGCAGGCCTTCTCGACCTGCGAAAGAAACCGCGCGCGTTCGCGGATTCCGCCGATGGCCGAACCGCCGCCGGCTGGCGCCCAGACCGGCGCGACCACCGAGCCGATGACCAGTCCTCGCGCGGTGACCTTCTCGGCGAGCCGCTTGAGGTCGTCGTCGCTGGAATCGATGTCCACATGCGGCGCGGCCAAGAAAAGGTCCACGCCGTCGAACTTGATGCCGTTGACCGTGGCGGCGGCCGTGAGGTCGAGCATCTCGTCGAGGCCGATGACCGGATCGGCACCGGGACTGCCCTTGCCGACGACGCCGGGCCAGGCCGCATTGTGCAGCCTGGGGTAGTTGTTCACTTCGCCCATGGCGAATTCTCCTTGGTAAAGGGCCAACTCCGTTCACGCTAAACAAAACACCGTAACCATTACGGTGCATCTATCCTAGAGTGAATTTTCCCTCCGTGTCAATACTTAGGCTTCAGCCGGTGCCCGGCGGCGTTTTGACGGTGGAGCAGGCGGTGCAATTTTACCGTCGCTAAAAGTTGCCGCCGTTACGGGTGGCGCGGGGGCTGGCGGTTCTTCCAGTTCACCGCGCTGGGTTTGCAGCTCGTACAATTCGCGGTAGCGGCCGCGTTTGCGCAAAAGCTCGCGATGTGTGCCGCGCTCCTGGATACGGCCGTCTTCAAAGAGGAGGATGGTGTCGGCATCCATCATTGAGGTGAAGTGGTGGGCGACGGTAATGGTGGTGATGCCGCGGGAGATTTCCCGAATGGCGCGCTGGATGAGCTCTTCGGAGTGGGAGTCAAGCGCCGAGGTCGCTTCGTCGAATATGATGATGTTCGGCTGCTTGATAATGGCGCGCGCAATGGCGACGCGCTGACGCTCGCCGCCGGACAGTTTGATGCCGCGTTCGCCGATCATGGTGCGATAGCCGTCGGGAAGTTTGGCCACCAAGTCATCAAGGTACGCCCGCTGGGCGGCGGCAACGACCGCCTCGTCGGAAGCGTCGAACGTGCCGTAGCGGATGTTGTCGGCCAGGCTCAGGTTGAACAGAATGTTGTCCTGCATGACCAGGCCGATGCACTCCCGGAGCGCTTCGAGGTCGTAGTCGCGGATGTCCCGCCCGTCGATCAGGATTTCCCCGTCGCTGGGTTCGTAGAAGCGCAGGAGGAGCTTGACGATGGTGGATTTACCCGATCCCGACATGCCGACGAGGCCGAGTTTCTGGCCGGGTTTGACCTTAAAGGAGACATCCCGCAGCACCTCGCGGTGTTCGTCGACGTAGGTAAAGCTGACGTGGCGGAATTCGATGGCGCCGGAGAACCGGTCGGGCACGACCGGGTTGCGTCGGCGGTTCTTCTGGCATGATTCATGGAGCACCGATTGCAGGCGCTCGACGGCGCTGGATCCTTCCTGGTACTGGGCGTAAATTTCGCCGAGTTCGGTGAGCGGTTCGTACAACCAGAAAGTGAAAATGTTGAATAGGACCAGGTCGCCGAAACTCAGCTGTCCGCGGAACAACAGGAGCGCGCTATACCAGATGGTGCTGACGCGCGCGAGGTTGATAATCGTACCCTGGGCAAATGTCAGCCACTGGTGCGCGCGGGTGCGCTGTTGAATGTAGCGGTGGGCGATGCGGTGGTCGCGGGCAGCCTGGCGGTGTTCGTGGGCGGTGGTCGCATACGCCTTGACTACCTCAACGTGTGTGATAGCCTCAACCGCCGTGCCAAAAAGCTCTTCGTTCGCGCGGTTGATTTTATTCTGCAGATGCCGGATGCGATTGGTGATAACCACGGTCACCAACAAAAAGAGGGGCGTGTAAACGAGCAGCAGCAGCCCGATGCGCCAGTTGAGGATGACGGTGTATCCGACCACCAGCGTGACGACGAACAAATTTTGGAGCACCTTTTGAAAGTAGGTGGTCAGGAGTGTGGTGATGTCGGTGCGCGCCTTGGTCAGTTTCCGAAAGATCTCTCCGCCTTTGACGTTGGCGTGAAACTGCATCGGCAGGTCCAGGATGTGCGTGAATGCGTGCAGAAACACCCGGATGCCGACGCGGTCAGCTACGGTGGTGGCGTAATATTGCTGGAGGTTTTTGAAGATCCGGGCGCAAAAAGCGGCGACGATCCACAGCACGATGATGGAGGTCACCTGGCTGATGAATATGAGTTCGGTCGGGAACTTCAGGGTATTGCCGGCTTGGCGCAGGAAACCATCCAGCAGCCGCGTCCAGAGGTACGGTTCGAGCAACGCAAAAAGCTGCGACAGGACCATTGCCACGACGATGACGGCAATGGTTCCGCGCTCGTGGCGCCAGTATGGCTTGAAGAATTTCCGTTGCGGGAACATTTTGTTTTTTCAGGTGGGTAATAATAGTATACCATGTTTTGGGGCCGGTCGTGCGCAGGGGGTTGTCCGGAACAGATTTCCAGTGCTAGAATGGCCGTATGCTGCAAGTCTATAATACGCTGACGCGGCGCAAGGAGGCGCTGCATCCGCTGGAGGCCGATGCCGTGCGGATGTACGCCTGCGGGCCGACCGTGTATGACTACGCCCATATCGGCAATCTCCGGAGCTACCTGTTCGAGGATTTTTTGCGCCGGACCCTGGAGTATGCCGGTCTGCCGGTCAAGCACGTGGTGAACATCACCGACGTGGGGCATTTGGTGTCGGATGCCGATACCGGCGAGGATAAAATGCAGAAGGCGCTGGCGCGTGAACATTTGCCGCCGACCGTCGAGAGTCTGCGCCTGCTGGCCGAGCGGTACACGACCGCGTTCCGCCAAGACATTGCCGCACTCAATATTCTGCCGCCGCACGTGATGCCGAAAGCCACCGACCACGTGCCGCAGATGATCGAAATCATTTCTGGTCTTATCGCGAACGGTTTTGCGTACGTCACGGAACTGGCGGTGTATTTTGACGTCGCAAAGTTTCCCACCTACACGCAGTTGTCCGGCCAGCGGCTGCAGGATAAATCGGTCGGCGCGCGCGAAGGGGTGGAGGTTGACCCGGACAAAAGGCAGCCGGCGGATTTCGCGCTGTGGTTCAAGCTGGCGGGCAAAAACAGAAATCACGTCGTGCACTGGCCGTCGCCGTGGGGCGAGGGCTTTCCCGGCTGGCATATCGAATGCTCGGCGATGTCGCGTCAGCACTTGGGGTTTCCCTTCGACATCCACTGCGGCGGGGTGGACCACATTGCCGTACACCACACCAACGAGATCGCCCAGAACGAGGGTTTCTTTGGCCGGCCGACGGTGCGGGTGTGGATGCACGGCGAATTCCTCGATCTTGGGCAGGCGAAAATGGCCAAGTCCGCCGGCACGTTTTTGCGCCTGGCCGATCTGGTGCAGCGCGGATTTGATCCGCTCGCGTTCCGTTACCTGTGCCTCAACACGCACTACCGGCAGAAACTGAATTTTTCCTGGGAAGCGCTTGAGGGTGCGGCGGCGGCGCTGAAAAAAATGCGCCGCAGCGTAGCGGAATATCGTAATCTCGAAATTTCGGGATCTCTGAGCGTTGGCTGCGCCGAATATGAAGCGCGTTTTCGTGAAGCGATTTTTGACGATATCAATTTGCCCAAAGCGCTCGGTGTGGTATGGGAAATGATGGCCGACCCCAAGCTGCCGGCGGCGGCGAAACGGAGATCACTCAACCAGTTTGACCGCGTGCTGGGATTGAACCTGGCCGACGCCAAGACGTTCGCGGTTCCCGACGAGGTGCGCCAGTTGGCGGCCGAGCGCGAGCGGTTCCGGGTCGCCAAGGATTGGCCGGCGGCCGACCGCGTACGGCAGGCGATCGAAGCGCGCGGGTATCTGGTGGAAGACACGCCGGCGGGACCGGCAGTGAAACCGAAAAATTATTGAGTTTGGATCGGAATTTCTATGCAGAAATCGGGAGCACCGCGGGTACTTATTCTGTACGCTTCGGGCGGCATGGGGCACACCAAGGCGGCAGAAGCGCTTTCCCGCGTTTTTGGGGAACAGCATCCGGGCATCGAATGCCGCGCGGTCAACGTGCTGGATTTTTTCAACGGATTCGGCCGGTTCATCTACGAGGACGGATACAACTTCATCAGCGCGCATTTGATCCGCCTGTGGGGGTGGCTCTACTACCGTTTCAACCATGCGCAGCGCCATGATTTTTTGGTGTCGCTGACGCGGGCGGCGATGGAGGGCAGGCTGCGGGCATTCGTGGATGAATACCGTCCGACATTCATCATCGGCACGCATCCGATGCCGGTGCGGTTGCTGACCCAGCGCCCATGGAAAACGATCGACAGTGTTCCCATTACCGAAGTTTTGACCGACTACGGCTGCCATACTTTTTGGGTCGATCGCAGTATTGCCCGCTATTTTGTGGCGTGCGACGAAGTCCGGGCGTGCCTGACCGGCATGGGCGTGCCGTTCGACCGGGTTTCGGTGACCGGAATTCCGATCGACCCGAAGTTCGCCCGGCCGGTCGACCGGCAGGCCGTGCAGCGGTCGCTCAAACTGGACCCGAAGCTCCCGACGATTTTGGTGGTCGGCGGATTAGTGTCGGAAGCTTATCTGCGGACGCTGGTTGCCCGCATTCTGCGCGTGCGCCCGGCGCAATTTCTGCTTGTTTCTGGACGCGACCATGGGCTGCAGCGGAAGCTGCGGACGTCGCCGTTGGCGCGCCAGCCGGGGGTCACCATCTTCGGTTTCATTCAAAATTTGGAGGAAATGCTGACGGTCGCTGATGTGGTCATCACCAAAGCCGGCGGGATGACGGTGTCCGAGTGCCTGGCGAAAGGGACGCCGATGGCGATTGCCGGCATCATCCCCGGTCAGGAGGAGGATAATATTGATTATCTTATCCGGCACCGTCTGGCGGTGCGCGCCAAGACCGCGGAATCCATGGCGGACGAAATTCTTCGCATCATTGCAAATCCCGCCGACGTCGAGGGGATGCGCCAGCGCTGCAGGACACTGGGGCATCCGAATGCCACCGCGGCGGTTGTTCAGGCCGTCATGGGGATGATCGAAAAAGGTCCCATAACAAAATAAGGGACGGAATTTCCGTCCCCCGCAGCCGGGCCATTGAACGGCCCGGATTTTTAAAACCAGCGTTTCCGTTTGAAGAAGATGAGCATGACTATGGCAATGGCTCCTTCAATGCCAATGACGTACCAAAAATTGCCCGGCTGGCCCAGAAACGGCATGCCTTCAATCTGGCGGATGGAGAACAGCGCGGCCACCAGCGTCAACGGGAACGTGAACACCGAGATGATGGTGAGCGTCTTCATGATCTCCGACAGGCGGAGCGAGATTTGCGACTCGTTGGTTTGCTGCAGCGTCTCGATCCGCTCTTTGAGATTTTCGAGCGTGTCCCAGACCTCGCGGGCGTTGTCGATGACGCCGTTGAAGTACCGGTCATTCGATTGCAGCGCGTACTGCGGCCGTTCGGTGAGTACGATGACGAGCCGCTTGAGGACGTTTTTGTGAACCTGGAGAATTTTTCGCACGTCGGTGATGTTGCGGCGGATCGCGAGGATATGATGGATCAGCCGGCGTTCGCAGTCGTCGAAAATTTCCTGTTCGATGCGGTCGCAGTCGTCGATCAGGTGGTCAACCATCGGCAGGAGCGATTGGTAGAGCTGGCGGAGGATTTCGTGGAGCAGCCGTTCGGGCTGGCGGTCACCGATGGTGTTGCGCAGTTCGCGGCTCTCCGCGTAGCGGTGCACCAGTTCGGTGTAGACCGGCAGGCTGCCGCGGGCAACGATGACCAGCGCGTCGGGCCGGATGAAGAAGCTAAGTTCCGCCGCCCGGATGTCCTTGCTGGTTCGGCGGTAGGTCGGCCAGAGTGTGATCAGACACAGGTGCTCGGGATAGATCTCCAGGCGCGTGCGCCGGGAAATCCCGGCGGTCTCCTGGAGATCGCGCGGATGGAGGCTCCAACGCTGCGCCAGCTCATCAAGTGCGGCACCGGAAGGGTTGGAGATACTGACGAGGGTGAAGCGCGGAAACCGTATTTCAGTTGCGTTCGACATACCTTCAGTATACCATAGAAGTGGCAGGATTTTTCCCCAGCACGAAATTTTTGGCCGGCGAAAGGGGAGTGCCGGAGGGAAATAATGAGGCGTACGGAGTCATTCGGATAATACGGATTTGCCGTCGCCGTGCGTTTTCCGTGGTACTTGTCTACCTATGCCATTGTGGCTGTCGCTCATTATCATTGCGGTCCTGGGTACATTCGCCTGGGGTGGGTTGTTGGCGGCGCCGTGGGTCCCGATGCCGATCCGCGACGTCGAGCGGTTATTGGGCGTGGCTAAGCCCAAAGCGGGAGAAATGCTGTGCGATTTGGGCTGCGGCGACGGCCGCCTGATGGTCAGTGCGGCACGGCAATACGGGGTGCAGGCAGTGGGATATGAGGTAGCCCTCTTGCCATATCTGCTGTGTTGGTGTAGAATATGGCTGTACGGTCGGAGGCGAAAGATTCGTGTCTATTACCGGAATTTTTTTCACCAGCCGTTAAGGAATGCAAAGGTGGTCACGCTGTTTCTGACGCCGAAGGCCATGCCGAAGCTCCGGGAGAAACTGGAGGCCGAGTTGACGTTGGGGAGTCGCGTGGTGAGCTATGCGTTTTCCATGCCGGGCTGGCAGCCGACCATAGTTGACAAGCCAAATCCGAAACGGGTTGCGATCTATCGTTACGATATCGGGCGGTGCACGGCGGGTTCCGCTGCAGAAGAAATTGCACACCAAAAAACATGAGATAAAACTCCGTTAAAAATCGGTATGGAGGAAAATAAAAAAATTGATAACCACGATGAACCGGAACAACAGTCGGCCGAAGAGCTGAAGCGGCTGCTCGAGGAGACGCAGCGCAATATTCAGCGGGCGTTGGAATCGTTTTCGGACGGGAAAGTCAACCCGCAGCTCGTGATGGAGAGTCTGCAGCAGGCGGGCAGCGTGATGCGCTCGGTTTCCGGCAGCGCGCCGACCGGGAAAGTGATTGAGGGCGTGTTCAACGGCGAGGGGATGGTGGGCGCCGACGGCAAGCGGTACAATGTCCCGCCGAACTACGCCAGCAAATCCAAGCTCGTGGAGGGCGATATATTGAAACTGACCATTACCCAGAATGGTTCTTTTATTTATAAGCAAATCGGCCCGATCGAGCGTGATCAGTTCGTCGCGCAGCTGGGACGCGATCAGGTTACCGGCGACTGGTTCGCGGTGAAAGGGGATCGCCGCTGGCGCGTGCTGACCGCTTCGGTCACGTATTTCCGCGGCAAGCCGGGCGACCAGGTGGTGGTGCTGCTGCCGAAAAATTCCCGGAGCAACTGGGCGGCGGTTGAAAACATTATTGCCGCCTAAATTTTTTGGGGATGCCAACGACCAGAAAATCTGCGGCGACCCGCAAGGTGCACCATCCGGCCGCTTCCAACAACGGCGAGGTTCCGTTTTTTCTGGCCGTAATCGTGTTTCTCATTTTTTCCCTTGGGAGCGTTATTGTCGCACAAAAAATGGCGATCAACTACATGGCGCGTGAATTTCCCCGCGTGGCAGAAAACAACTACCGCACGCTGCAATCGAATCTCGCGGCTGCGGAGGCACGCCTGTCGCAAAAACTGGATGCCGTGGCGGCAACGTGCCAGGATGAGCCGGGCGGGCTTCTGCCGCCGCCCGCACTCGATTCGCCGGAGCGTATGATACCGTGAGCGCAGCGTTTAATCCAGGGGCTTGACAGCTCCTGTGGTTTTGCTATACTAGTGTTTCTTGCACTTTGGTATTGGTGGGATTGGAGGCAGTCCGAGAGCGGATTTTGCAGCGAACCCTAATGGTTGGCTGAATAATTTACTCTCGGACACTTCTTTTCTCTTCAAGTCTCTCCTGCCCTCCCAGCTCACTGGAGGGCCTCTCCTCTTCATGGACGGTGTTGGTGTCTCACCCACGCCACACCACGCTCCGGGCGTCCCCTAAAAAGGACGCCCTTTATATTTCTTGAGCCCTGGGGCGCAGGTGGCCGTTTGCTCATCCCGCACACGGGGTGTACAATTGTCCTGCTAGGTATGGCAACTTCATTATATCGCAAGCATCGGCCGCAGCGGTTCAAAGATATTTCCGGGCAGCGGCATATCTTGGCGACGCTTGAGCGGCAGCTGGAAACCGACCGCGTGGCGCACGCGTATCTTTTCGCGGGGCCGCGCGGCACCGGCAAAACCACCACGTCGAGGATCCTGGCGAAGGCCGTGAACTGTCTGGAACGCAAGGCCGGCAGCATCGAACCGTGTAACGAGTGCGAGGCGTGCGTCAGTATCACCGCCGGTAACGCCCTTGACGTACTGGAGATCGATGCGGCTTCCCACACCGGCGTAGACCACGTGCGCGAGCACATCATCGGCAACAGCCGGGTGTCACCGACGCGTTTGCGGCGCAAAGTGTTCATCATCGACGAGGTGCACATGCTCAGCATTGCCGCGTTCAATGCGCTGTTGAAAACGCTCGAGGAGCCGCCCGGTAATGTGCTGTTCGTGCTGGCAACCACCGAGGTCAGCAAGTTGCCCGAGACCATCATCAGCCGGTGCCAGCGCTTTGATTTCAAAAAAATTTCCGCCGAGGATATCATTGAACGGCTGGCCGCGCTGGTGCAGCGCGAAGGCCGGCACGTTGACCGCGCGGTTTTGGAGGCGATCGCGGCGAACGCCGACGGTTCGGTGCGCGACGCCGAGAGCTTGCTGGAACAAGTGCTCGCGCTCGGCGATGATCCCGTGACGATCGATCAGGCGCGTTTGGTCATCCCGTATTCCGATGCGGCAGTCGTGCTGGAGTTCGTCGGGCATCTGGCCGCGCGTCAGCTCACCCCGGCGCTGGAGCAGGTGAATCGTTTGGCGGCCGACGGCGTTGACCTGCCGCATTTCGCGGTGGAGGTCGCGCAGTGGCTGCGCGCCGTGCTGTTGCTGAAGTGCGGCGTCCGTTTGCCTGATGTCAGTTCGGCGCTGACCGCCGCGCAACTGCAGGAGCTGGCAAAAATCTCCGAGCGCCTCACGCTGCCGGCCCTCGTATCCGTGCTGACGGCGTGGACGGTGCGGGCGGGCGAACTCAAACACGCAACCGTACCGCAGCTCCCGCTTGAGCTGGCGATCGTGGAAATTTGCGTTCCGGCCGGTGCGCCGGAGGCCCCGCTGATACAAACGGAAACGATTTTGCACGCGCACACGCCGCCGGCGGTATCCGCGGCGGCAGGCGTTGTGGCGCAAAAAAAACCGGGCCGAACGGCAAAGTCCGGTGAAGCAAAGAAACCCGCCGCAGCAAATGCCAAAGTTCGAGCGACAGCGCCCAAAGAGGCGCCGGCCCCGGTAGAACCGGCTGGGGAAACGACGGCCGCGCCGGCCGTGCAGCTCGAGCAGATCCAGCAGCAGTGGATCGAGATGCTGGGACGCGTGAAGACGCAAAATTACAGCCTGTTTTCGCTGCTGCGCGTGATGCGTCCCATGCTGGTGACCGGGAACGTCGTGCGCCTCGGTGTGGCGTACGGTTTTCATCTCGAGCGCGTTTCCGAACTCAAGAACCGGGTGATCGTCGAGCGCGTACTGACCGAGATGTTCGGCGTACCGCTGCGCATTGAGCCGGTGGTTGTGCCGGATATCGGCAAGCCGACGTACGCGGCCGAGGACAGCCAGTTCCAGTCGCTGCTCGAGAATTTCGGCGGAAAAGTCGTGGAATAGTCTGGGCTGCTTCAATAATGAATCTCAAAAGCGCGCCGGTGTGCACCGGCGCGCTTATCGTTGTGGGTTGCGTTTAGTTGGTATCTTGCAGCCGCATCGCCGGCCACAGGGCGGCCAGCATGAGCAGCGCCAGGAGCAAGAAAATATGGAGGAGCGGAAGGAAGCTCAATACGATGGCGGAAAACAGCGCGCCGATAAGCCACCCGGCCGGGCCGAGGTTACGGTAGAGATTAATCAGGTCAACGTCGCGCCGGTCAACTTGTTTGAAGAAGTACGTTTCCTGCATGCATTCCACCAGGGCCGCCCCGACGCGGGTCGCGAACAAAATCGCCGCCCACACGAGCGGATTGTTTGAGGTGGTGAAAAAAATTATTCCGGTGGTTACGGCCATGATCACAAAACCGGCAATCATCATTTCCTGTTCGCCGAGGTAGCGGTCGGCGATCCGTCCGGCCGGCGGTTGCACGAAAAGGAAGGGGAGCAGCATGACCGTCATAATCCAACCGATCGTCGGCCAGCCGAAGCCAAGGTTGCTGTGGAGGTAAAAGGGGATATACATCACCATGATGAAGTAAAAAAAACGAAGCGCGAGTGCAAGGAGGAACAGGCGCGGCAGATTCGGATTTGACCGCACCGCTGCGAAAAGCCGCCGCGGGGTGCGGCTTGAGTAACGAAAATGGTCGCGCAGGTGGTGTTTCTGGGCCATGAGGACGGCGATGGCAGGGAGCAGGGAAACCGCCGCGGCGCAGAAAACGAGCGGGTAGCGGTTGCTCGCCGCCAGCCATCCCATCGCCACCGGCGCCGCCGCCCACGCGATGTTTGCCGCCAGCAGCAGGTTGGCGCGGATTCTCCCGGTATGGCGGTCGTCGGAAATGTCTTCTAAAAATACGTCGATGTTGATGGCCAAGAGCGACGCGGGGATGTAGTAGGCGGCAAAAACGGTGAGGGCCACCCAGCGCTGTTGCGCCACTGCCAGCGCCAGCAAGCCGAGCACCGTGAGCGAAAGCGCCGTCAGCATTACGCGGTAGTTGCTGAAGCGCCGGATGAGCGACGGGTAGTACCAGGCGACCGGCAGCACGACGGCGTTCGACACGGCCAAACACACCCCGATGTATTGCACCGAGACAAACTGCCCGAGGTACGACGATTCCATGTAGGACGGCAGCGCCCAGGACAAGGCCAGCAGGAAATTCAAAAGGTAGATGAGGTGGAATGCCCGGGGGTTGCGGCGGAGCATGGAGAAAAGGTTAGCGCCAGGCCATCAGGATGGCGCCGGCCGTCAGCAGGATCGCGCCGACGCCGGATTTCCAGGTCAGGTGTTCGCCCAGCACCAGGAGCGCCAATATCAGCACGAACACGACGCTCAAGCGGTCGAGTGCGGCTACGCCGGATGCCGGACCGCTGCGAAGGGCGAGGAAGTAGCACAGCCAGGAAAGCGCGCCGGCAATGCCGGACAGCACGATGAAAGTGAACGCCTTGCCGTGGATCTGGTTGATGAACTGCGATTTGCCCAGCGCCGCCGACGTGAGGGTCAAAAAAACCGCCATGATAATGGCGCGTACCGTCGTTGCCAGCGTGGTGTCAACGCCGTTGATCCCGATTTTGGCGGCGACCGCAACCAGCGCCGCAAAGATCGCCGACAAAAGTGCGTAGATAACCCAGGCGGGAAACATACAGCTTCAGTATAGCATACGATACGCGCGGTTTCATTCCCGGTGTGCCGGGGACAAACACAAAAACGCCATACTCGGCGTATGGCGTTGGTGAAGGTCGGAGGGGTCAGGCTTTTGTAATCAGGACAAACAGCGCCGCGGCAACCAGAAAGCAGAAGAAAAATATCAGCCACAAAGCGCTCCAGAGCAAGATTTTCAGCGCCTCAAGCATTCTCCCCCTGGAGAATATGTAGACCGGGTAAAGGAAAATAATGGATCCACAGATGAGCGCGGAAATGACGAATGCGAGCAGGAAAAGGATGATGCTGAAAACCGGCTGCGGCTGAACGTTTTGGTTTTTCAAGTGCTCCAAAAACATTTGTGCGGTCAGCGCAAAAGCGCCGACGTAGGCCGTGAGCCCGGCGGCCTGGAGCAGGCCGATAAATAACGGGGTTATTTTGAAGCGCGGCATATTGATGGTGAATGTGAGCAATTACATTTTGCTATTTTGGCTATTTTCAATAACTGAACAATGCGTTGCTCGTTGATATCTTTCAGTGAATATATCTTTATATGCCGCATCATTCTACCTCTTCCCTCAAACAAACTCAATTCTTTCTTCGGTAATCCCTGAACACCAAATCCCAGATTGATGTGACTTTTCTGGGCAGCTACGTAGTATATTTTTCCGTACCATAGAGCACCCAGCCACATTTTTTCCGTAATGCCTGGAAAAGTATTTAATATTATCCGACGCAATGTGCGGCAGATTTTTCGATGCGGCGTTCTCTGTTTCCTAAGGTACTCGTTCACCTCTTCTGTCATATCCTTCAATCTTACCAAAAAACCGCCGGTCAGGCGATTTTTGATTGCTCGAGGGAAATTGAGATCGCCCGCACGCCTCGGGGGCAGGGATTCGAACCCCGATTCTTAGGTTCAGAGCCTAATGTCCTGCCGTTAGACGACCCCCGAGGTGTGCGGGCGACAAATATTCAGTTTGATGCGGATGTAGCAAAGAATAATTGAAAAGAATTGAAAAGTCAACCGTAAACCAAACGCCCCGCGTGCGCGGGGCGTTGTTGCAATTTCTGCGTGTGTTTAGTACAGCGTGCTCACACCGGTGATATCGGGTGCTTCCAGAGACTGCTTGTTGGTTTCTCCGTAACCGGCGTAGCCGTACATGGTGACGGCCGAGCAGACCGTATTGTACTGATCGTTCAGCCCGACGCTGTGGCCGAGTTCGTGGGTGGCGATGTTGCCGAAATCCATCTTTCCCGCCGCACCGTCCGCCGACCAGGCGTATGCATTGTTGTACACCTGATCCCATTCCACGAGCACGCGGTTTGCCGCCGACCCGCCGAATACGCCCCACACGATGGTGACGGCAATCGTATTGCTGTCACTGATGCTGCCGAAATACACTTCGTTTTTTCCGTCCGGCGACGCGGTATCAGCCGTCAGCACGTCCGCAGTCTGCGTGCCATTCCCCAAAATGTCGATGACGCTGGAACCGTCCGCCGTGCCGTCAGCGGCGTCTTCCCAGTTTGCGATATCGCCGGTGAGGTTGGTGAAAACAAAATTTCCATCCAACCCGCTGCCGTTCGCGGGGTTCACCGCCCACGGTTCAACCGCTTTCCATTTCGCGCCTTTGGCCAGAAACCCGTAGCAGGCAACGGGCTTACTCCCGGGGCCGCTTGGTTTGGCCTGGTTATCCTTGTAATGGATAATCGCGTAGCCTTCAACCATTTTTCCGCTCACCGGGTCAACCGCAGGCCCCAGGGAAATTACCGGGGAGTGGTCGGCTGCCGCAGGCAGGAGCAATGTTTTTTCAACGCCCGGCGTATGCAGGCGGGTGGTGACGAAGTTCGGCGTGGCCCACGCCGCGCCGGCGGAAAGACAGAGCCCGAGCGCCACCATGATCGCGATGGTCTTTTGTCGCATAAAGGTTTCCCGTTAATGATAAATGTGGTTAAATTTTTTCGGTTAACTTTCCCAGCGCTTGAGTTTCGGTATCATTTCCTTGGAGCGCTGGCGGGCTTCCTCAAGCGGGATACCGAGGTGGTTGGTCATATGCCGGACCGATTCTTCGATCATCTGCTCGACGGTCAGTTCAGGGTTGGTGAACGCGCCGTCTTTGAAGCAGAACCGGCACCATTCGCGGTTTACCGACCCGTCGGCGTTCGAGGCGAAAAAACCCGGATCCAGCGGCATGCTGCAGCTTTGGCAGCGGATGGTACGGTCCATAGGCATAGATTGCACCCTTAAATTTTAAATTCGCAGATCAACGGGAGATGGTCGGAAACATCGACGGCGGGTTGGCGGTGTCCGGTGACCGTCACGCCATCGCTCACGAAGATGAAGTCAACGACCGCGGTGGCATAACCGGTGCCTTTTGCTTTCCGGCCGACGTTGAAACTGGTCACCCGCCGGTCCGGCGCAAAGACGTTCACCAGGTGCCGGTCCAGATTGCCGATCGAGGTCGTGCCCTCGTTCACGTTGAAGTCGCCGCACAGCACCGCCGGCCGTTTGTCCCGGATATTGGTGTTGATGGTTTCCACCATCGCCAGACGCCGCGGGTTATCCTGCCCGTGCGTGTCCCAGATGCCGTGTGTATTGAATACGTGCAAATGCGTACCTTTGACGTCGAGCACGACATGCTGGAGGTTGCAGGGCATTTTGGTGAAATCCCGTTCATCATCCATGCGGCGTTCTTTGAACGGGAGGTCGAAGAAGAGCACTTCTTCGCGCATGATCGGATAGCGCGAGAGTACGGCGTTGCCGTTCGGCACGGTAAAATTGGGGAACACATCGTTGTGGGTCGCGGCAAACGCGCGGTGGCGAAGACCGAGCGCGGCCCCCAGCACATCCATTGAGCAAAACCGGCGTTCCAGCAACGCATCATGGCCGTCGTAGGCTTCCTGGATCGCCAAAATGTCGGGCGATTCGGATATCAGGAACGGCACCAGATTTTCCAGCAGGCGCCCGCCATTCCAGATGTTGCAGTGGATGAATTTCAGCGGTCGTTTTTCAGTCCCCATATAATATGAACAATGCCACAAAATGCGGGGATGTCAATTCGCGGCTGCCGGTTCGCCGTGCGCTGTCAACGAGCAACGATCAGCCAGGCGTACCATGCCGATCGGGCGTGGTCCGCCCCCGCAGGACTGGCGGTTAAATTTGTTCCGCCACCACGACCAGCCGGTGAGCGCTGGAGAACAGGGGAGTGCAGGTGAAAAGGGTGAGCGTCGGGGTGACCGTCGGATTGAGGATCTCCACCTGGCTCGGCAGAACGATCTTTACTTCTTTCACGCGATAGTCGTACGTTTCATTATTCCACGTGACGGTGACGGAGTCGCCGACTTCCACCTGGTCCAAAAGGTAGAACGTGCGGGAGCTCGGCGGGCGATACAGCCAGCGGTGGCCGCCGATCACGGTATTGCTGCCCACATCCGGCGTCGAGGTTCCCGGAAGCCGCCACGCGCCTTGCCGAAGGGCGACGGCGCCGTTCAGACCCTCCGTAATGGGCATTGAGACGTTGATCTTCGGGATGACCAGGCGATTTCCCTTCACCGTTGTCCCTGCCGATTTCGGGGTTGGTTTGGGGGTCGGCGTCGGAGTCGGCGAAATGAATGGCGCGATCAGCGGCGTCAAAATCGTCCGGCGCGGACTCGGTTGCGGGGTCGCCGTCGGTTTCGCAACCGGTTTCGGCGATCGGGCCGGGGCAGCGGCGAGCACGCCAACCGGGCGGATGGTGACGGCGGTATTCCAATGGTACGCGAGAATTCCCCAAAACGGGTAGACCAGCAGCACCGCGCTCGCGATAATCAGCGCGAGCGACCCGCGGCGCAGGAACCGCAGCCCGCGCGGTTGCCGGGGGAGGAAATTGACGCCAGTTATTGGTTGGACCATACCAAGGCGATTTTTTTCCGCAGTATCAGATTCAGCGTAACGCCGGCGAGCAATGCCAGCAAGTTAACTTTGAAGTAGACGGCCATGGTCGCGCCTGGCCCGGTGTTCGGGAGCTCCTGATAGCCCATACCGAGGACCGTACCGGTGCGGATGTCCATCGGGGCGTCCGCGATGACTTCGCCGTAGTTGTCGGCCACGGCCTTGGCGATGTTGGTGTAGTCTCCCGGTGCGACGAGTATTCCCACGTTGACTTTGAACGCAATGGTGTGTGAGGCTTCCGGAGCCAGATCGCCGATATTCCAGCGCGTGATGCTGTCGGCGGCGATAAAGCCGTTCGGCAGGATGTCGGTGACCACGACGTTGGTCGCCGTGATCGTTCCGCTATTGACCACGGTCAAAGTGAAGTCGTACGTTCCCCCGGGGTTTGAGAACGGCTGGGCGGTAGTTTTGTCGAGCTCAAGGATCGGTTGGTCCGGCGTTGAGCTGCAGGTATCCGATACCGTGACGACAAAGTCCGCATCGGCGGTCGCTCCCGCGCTGCCGGGGTTGTCGATCGTGGCAAGCGCGTGATTTTTGTACTTGCCCGCCGGCGCGTTAGGGGAAACGCGGGCCGAATAGCTGACCGTTTTCGTTTCCCGGCTTACGATTTTCCCAAGGGACCAGCGGGTCGTGGTCGCCGTTGTCGTGTTGAACGCGAAAGAGTTTGGCAGTGTGTCGGTAATGACCAGGTTTGTTCCGTCCAGATTACCGATGTTGGTCACACTGACGGTGTAGGTAACCAGCTGGCCGGGGCAGACGTTTATTGACGGGCTCGATTTTGCCATCGTCAGCCTGGGCGTTTGAGGAATACCTCCACCGCCGCCTCCACCACCTCCGCCGCCACCGCCGCCTCCACCACCTCCGCAATTATGGGTGCATGGAGTTGGTGTTGGAGTCGGGGTTGGGGTCGGTGTCGGCGTGGGTGTCGGGGTCGGGGTTGGTGTGGGAGTTGGGGTAGGCGTCGGAGTCGGTGTGGGCGTCGGAGTTGGCGTTGGGGTCGGAGTCGGTGTGGGCGTTGGTGTAGGAGTTGGAGTCGGGGTTGGGGTCGGTGTCGGCGTGGGTGTCGGGGTCGGGGTTGGTGTGGGAGTTGGGGTAGGCGTCGGAGTCGGCGTGGGCGTCGGAGTTGGCCCAGTCGCGCAGTACACCAGGTTATCAATACCAAAGGAATCCTCGAGATGCACTTTCAAGCGATCTACCTGGTTAGTTGCATCGAGGTTGAAGTATTGGACGTTGTTGTCGCCGAACGTCGGCGGGGTGCTGGTGCTCACCGAAGCGTCGTTACGGT
>JAQTQO010000060.1 GCA_028712155.1 Patescibacteria group bacterium
ACGCGCACATCTACCTGCCGCAAGGCGGCGCATACATCCGCGATGGCGGTCTCCGTATCGTGAACTTCGGGCAGTCCACCCGGGACGAAACGCCCGACCCAGTTCCCGAGACGGAGGATGCCATGCGCAATCACACCGGCCTCAGCGATGAAGCCTCCGCATCCGACCGCGAACTGAACTCATTCGTTGTGGGTGCCGATATTGATTCGGTAGCGCAGGCAATCGAAGTGTGCAAGGGCGTGGTATTCGGCGTGATCGGGTCGAACGACGGATGGCGAACTCAAATGGTCCGGCCGCCGATCGCCGGCGAAACGACCTGGGGCCATGCGCTCTACCTCTGCGGCCGGCATCTGCACGACGGCATGCGCTGCGTGGTTGCCCGCTCCTCGTGGGCATTCACACCAGTACACCACATCCGCGAAGATTACTTTGCCGGAGGAGTTTTCGTCTTCAATCCGTGGACCCTTATTCCCAAACCCGCACAGAATATGGAATTTATTAAAAACCACCAGAACTGGCTGGTGCGTAATTCGGATACTGGAGCGTTCGGTCTGGTCGTCGGAGACGCCCTGCTCATCACGTCGCAGGAACGCGCAGGACTCTTCGCCGTGACGCTCATCGAGCGTAAAGTCACCCAGTCCATTAACATCCCGACGCTGCTTTGGAATGCACTGCCGAACCGTCCGTTCTAAACCATAACCGAAAAAATATGGAGAATCTTTTCACATTCAGCCCACTCGTGGTGCTTATCGTACCCGTTGTTCTCGGCCTCGTCCAGGCGGCAAAAAAAGCCGGCCTCGAGACCAAATGGGCACCCATCGTCTCGATCCTCGTCGGCATCGGGCTGGTGGCCCTGACCGGCCAGCCGTGGCAAGCCGACATCGCTCAAGGCATCATCATCGGTCTGGCAGCCTCCGGACTGTGGTCCGACACCAAAGATCAAGTGGCAAAGGCTGTCGCTCTGATGGCACCGAAAAAATTACCGTAGTCTATGCTGCCGCGAAATTTCTTCGCGGTCGCGCTCATTGCTTCCGGAGCCGCCGCGATCCTCCTGCTGGGAATCCTCGTGCTCGGGGAAGCCCTCCTAGAAAAGTAGTTAATCACTAACCCAGAAAATGCCCCAACCTTGGGGCTTTTTTGGCATAGACTTATCCACTCCCAAAACTTGACAATGGCGAGCCGTCGGCATAGTATGTATGTAAAGGTCGAGACCAAGAAATTAAGAAACTCACTCAACCCACATGCAATATACCTACGACGATGGCGGAAGAAAAGCATCGGGGTACAAAGGTAGCGCCGGCGACTGCACGGTCCGTGCCATCGCCATAGCCACGGGGAGATCATACCAGGCCATCTACCTCGAGCTATTCTTCCTGAACCGAAAACAGCATGGAAAAGTGCGCGGAAAATCTCCGCGAGACGGTGGGTCCCGAATGGCGACCATCAAAAAGTATCTGGCTGGAATGGGCTGGGAGTTCGTACCGACCATGTCCATCGGAAGCGGATGCAAAGTACACCTCCGCGATGGCGAACTGCCGAACGGAACCATCATTGCCCGGGTCAGCAAACACCTCGTGGCAATCGTCGACGGCGTGATCCACAATACCTACGACCCGAGCCGCGATGGGACCCGCTGCGTGTATGGGTACTTTCAAAAATCAACATGAAAAAAATACTCACAACGACCGGCGAAATTCTAGCGATAGCGATTCTGGTCGACCTCTTCATCCTAATCGCTGCGCTGGGGCAACTGGCAGTCGAAAACGAGACCGGATACTGGGCGCCATTCTGGCGCGTGCAAGCGCAATTCCTGCTCGGACTTTTCCACTAGACGGACTGCCAACGGCTTGGTACAATGGGAGAGGTCGATACTTTAAAAATTAACGATACACACATGCCAATAGAATCCCGAGAACTCACCGTTCTCAAGGGCCAGGTCTCGAAGCTCGAGAATCAGGCCACCGCGGTGACGATCGAGACGCAAGAGGGCTACACCATGGCGGTGGACCTCGTGAGCAAGCTTAAAGAAACCGGCTCCATCATAAAGCAAAAAAAGGAGTCAATCACAAAGCCGCTCAACGAGGCACTGCGAAATGCGCGGGAGCTCTTCGCTCCGATCGAGAAACAATTCGCCGAAGCCGAAGCCATCATCAAAGGCAAACTGCTCGACTACAAGTTGCGGAAAGACGCCGAAGCCAGAGAGCAGGAAGCCAAGATCGCGAAGCAGGCCGAGAGCGGCCGCATCAAACTCTCAACGGCCGAGCGGAAGATGGATGCGATTGAGCGCGTCGAACAAACCACCCGTGGCAAGGTGGGCGAGGTTCAGATTCGCACCATCAAAAAAGTCCGGATTGTCGATCCGGCTCTCTTGCCGCGCGAGTATCTCATTCCGGACAACGTCGCCATCCGCCGCGATGCACTGGGAGGCAAAACCATCCCGGGCGTCGAGGTGTTTGATGAAACGGTGGTGGCCGCGAGATAGATAACTCTATGCCAACCAAAAAAACCACGAAAGCCGAAGTGCTCAAGCCCGTGCCCGTTGGAAGCAAGGCGCTGGCCGTACGACAGCAAACGTCGCCGGAAGTCCTGATAGCCCAGGCCATCGAAAAAGGCACGCCTGTGGAGACCATGGAACGTCTGCTGGCCATGCGACGTGAGCTACGAGCCGAACAGGCCAAGGAAGCCTACGATCGAGCCATGTCCGCATTCCAAACGGAATGCCCGACCATCGAGAAAACGAAAAAGGTACTCAACAAAGACAAGTCGGTGCGGTATTCGTACGCGCCCATCGACAAGATCGTCGAGCAGGTCCGGCCGCTGCTGCAAAAGCACGGCTTCTCCTACACCATCGACGCGCCCGTCGAGCATGGTTTCGTCACGGCAATCTGCAAGGTGACCCACGAACTTGGGCACAGCGTAACCAGCAGCTTCAAAATCCCGATCGACAAAGACTCCTACATGACCGCACCGCAAAAATTCGCCTCCGCGCTCACCTTCGGGAAACGCTACGCATTCTGCAACGCATTCGGCATCCTGACGGGTGACGAGGATGACGATACCGAGGCTATGCAGGAAGCCGAAGAACTGGCCAAAAAGTTCGATACGCTCAAGCGGATGATTAGCGGCTGGGGGAAATTCGAACTGAAGCAATACCGGGAAAAAATGGCCAACTCGGACAAGTATACCGCCAAACAGAAGGAAGAATTTATGGCGATCGTCGACGCGCGAATGAAAGAATTACTGAGTAAGGAAAAACCGCAATGATGCGACCCCGAGAATACCTCAGCTACTCGCAGATGACGACCTTCGAGATGTCGCCGGAGCGGTTTGCCATGCAATACTTTGGGGGCCGGAAAATGAAAG
>JAQTQO010000061.1 GCA_028712155.1 Patescibacteria group bacterium
ATGACCGCCATTCTCAAGCAAGCCAAGCAAAGGAACGTCGTTGCAATCCTGTCCGGCACGACCATGGGCGCGGTGATCGTGGCGGGGATTGAAATCCTCAAATTACTGGGAAAATGACATGCAGGATTCCCAAAATCTTGACGAACTTCTGGCAAAATTGGCCAGATACGAATGCCGGCTGGGTCGGGGCAATCATTCCGAAACTGTCCTGGAGCAGTTGCGGAAACGGGTTGTGATGCTGCGCGATGAAATCAAGCTGGCGCGGTGGAGGAATAAGCGGAGCCGGATAACGATCACGACGGGTGAAATGAAGTGCTGCGAAGATTAAAAATTGGAGGGAATCATGTGGGACGCAATCGTTGAATTTTTCAAGAGCATTTGGGAATGGATTTTCGGAGGCGGCGGGAATGACGAGCCTATCCGCATCATGGGCAAGAAGCTTTGTATGCCGTTGTTCTACCCGATGCTGAACGGTCATATCAACGGAACGTGGAACTATTTCGCACTTGACGATGCCGAGCGCCAGCGGTGTAGGGACAAGATCAAGAGCATGTCGAAGGGCGGGGAGGTTCCGGCACTGACCGCGCTGCTGACCCCGAATGAGTGCACCGGCGGGCTGTGGACAACCTTTCCGACAATTAACGCGGCTGGACTTGACCGCGTTAAATCAATCTGCCGGGAGACTGTCGAGGACGGGGTGGCGATCGGAGTCACGCTCTACAATGACGATCCGGGCCCGCGTGACCCGAAGTGGTGGGAAATTACCAATACCACCTACCAAGCCGCTTGGGCGATGGTGTGGGAGCAGATCAAGAATTTTGTTTCGTTTGTTACGCTCTCAATCGAAAGCAACGAGAAGACGACATCTGTCGGAATGCTCCAGCACGCGATTCACCTCATGGAGCAGGCCATGCCCGGGGCGCAGGCCTACGGAACGCACATGGCGATTAACGGGCGCGGGCTGAACGGATACTGTTGGAACAAAGGCGCGAACACGCCCGCGAACGCGAGCATCATCCTGGTGGAAAACTCATGGACAATTAGCAACGGAGATCAAGGCATGGGCGACAGGCAAGGGGTCGCCGGGGCGCAACGGGACTGGGATGCGTTGATGAATCTTGCGGAGGCCTCCCGGTGCGTGATGCACGAGGGGAACTTGCACCCGGAGTCTGACATCTGCGAGGCGCAGCGGGATTTCTACAGGTCACGTAATGCGTGGGGGGTGGGGGCGTAACCTTGGAGGGGAATATGTGGACTTCAATTCTATCGGCAGTCCCGGATTTTATCCAGCGCGTATTTGGCGTTGTGGATCAAGTCGTCACGGACAAGGACAAGGCGAACGAAATCAAGTTGGAGGTTTTAACTACGCTTGCAGGGAAGGGGGCGACATCATGGCTTGCTAAAAACGCGTTTTCGATGGCGATGCTGACCAATTTCGGGATGGTGGTTGTGCTGTCGCTGTTCAACCGGCCCGTGCCGGACTGGGCGCTGATCGTGGCGCTGCTCTGGCTCGCGGGGCCGCTCATGAACGTGCTGTCGAAGGAAACCATTGGGAGGATCATGGAGGTATTCCATGACACAAAACAAAGGGCTGGTGCCGATACACCGGCCCCAAAATGAGGAGGTTAACATGAGTGGATTGCTTTCAATTATTCGGAATGCGTTGCTTGCGGTCGGCAGCGGCGGGGCCGTGGCGGGAGCGTTCACCGACCAGGAATGGGCTACGATTGTTTCCGCGCTGCTGATTATCGCGTCGGCAGTCTGGAAGTGGATTGAGCGGCGCCGAAGGACGCAGGAATAAATAGCGGGCGGGTCGAGTGCGGGGTGCGCGTTATCAAGACGTGGCGCGGGGGCCGCAACCATCGGGTTTAAACAGCGGCTAATCGGGCGGTTTCGACCGGATTGATGCAGTCCTGAAACAACATCGCGCAGCATAGCGTCCGCCGCCGCCCGTGATCTAAGCACACAAGGTGACGGGTGCAGGAATCGCGTTCTACCGCGAGCGGAAATGATATGGACTTAAGGATTTGGTTAGCGGGAGGGTGTATGTATGACGACTTCTGAGCTATCAGCGTTACGGGATCGCATTCTCTCCCAAGTGCCCTTATGCCCGGCAGCTTTTGTCACGGCGTACATTCGCCAGGCGGCTGCTCAATTTTTCAAAGAATCCGAGGTCTGGCGATACTTTTTTGAAGATATTGATATCGTTGAGGGCAAAGCCACCTATGAGCTATCGTTCCCAACGGCAATGATTTCTGGGGTGGAAATTTTACGTATTGACTATGCTACTCATTCGGGGGTTCCGGTGGGGAAGGACCTTTACGATTTGGACTATCTCGCCAAAGGGGAGGGGTTTAGTTACTATTTGGTCTACAAAGAGGGCTACTTGCCGACAGAGAGTGTTACGATTTCCAACTATGCCGCCTGGTCGGCGTTGACCACGTATGCAGTGGACGATGTTTGCAAGTACGACCGGTCTTATTGGGTCTCCCTGTTGGCGGCTAATTTGAACAAAAACCCGGTCACCGAGACCGCTTACTGGGAGGTAACCGTTCCGACGAAGGGATTGGATGTGTGCGCAGTTTTGAATCCCTCGATTGTCAGCGGGTATGTTACCCCGCGATTGTGGCTGCAGTGGGCGGATGCAATTATGTGGGGCGCCATTTTGGCCATGTGCTCGACTCGCACTCGGCCCTGGTATGATCCGATTTTGGCCGCAACGGCGCGGGATGAGTACGGTACTCGGTTGGCGCTTGCACGGCAGGAGCGCGTACAGCAGTTTGCGTATGATGGTAACCTGCGAATGACAAATCCGGAGGGTTGGCTATGACACCCATAGAAATTATTAACGCGGCGCGATTGGCCACTTTTGACGATAAGCCCGCTCAGCGTACCTGGGAAGATAAGCAGTACTTGATCGCTTTGAACGACGCCCGGGGTCTGTTGTTTTCCCAGTTCCCCGAGTCCCGGGTTACTGATGTGGTCGGGTTGACGGCGTACGCTGAAATTTCGGAGACAAAGTTATCGGACGAAATGCCTGAGGACGCCGTTTATCGGAATTTTTTCATTGAGTTTTTGGCGTTTCGGTTTTTTGACGCCGGCTCCCGGGATACGGCTAACCGAAAAAAGTCTGCGGACCACAAGGCCGGCTACATGCAGGCGCTGTCGGCATTAGGCGGAGGATAGGCAATGGCGGATTTTTCCAAATACCCCCAAGAGCGGAAGTATTATAGCGAAGACGTGGCTATCCGTGTTGAGTACACTTCTCATCCGCGCATGGGCACCGTGGACCTGATTCGATTTTTTTCCACG
>JAQTQO010000062.1 GCA_028712155.1 Patescibacteria group bacterium
CGTCGACCGAGATGCTATCTCGGCCTGCGAACTTCCCAGCACCCTCCTCGAAGTACCTCTGGTTTATTGTAGCAAGCCGCCGCATATCTGGGAAGATTCTTAGGTGTGGATATCTGAACTGCCTTCCAATTCTCGACGCATAATTTCGTCGAGGCTAGGGAATGGTTCATGGATGCCTTGCTGGGCCAGAAACAGGTTTAACGTGTCATAGATGGTATCGATGTCTTTGGTAGTCAGCTGGATCGTGCTTTTTTTCTGCAGCTGGATCATTTGGATTGGCCGCCACAGGTATTCCTTCACCGATGCTTTGCTCCACGGGATTTCAATCTCCGGTTTCAGCACGGTCCGCATGTCGAGTCCGGCGTCGTTTAGGGCGTCAGCAACCAGCTGAAAATACAGGTGCAGTGCCCGATTTTGCTGTGACGTTCGCTGATTGTATTCTTTATCAATTTTTGACGAAGTATTCATAGAATTCTTTTGGTAGACGCAAGGGGTGATGGTGGCTCAACCTCTCGGCTATGAAACGCAGTGATAACGCGCTTCCACCAACCGAGTATCTAAGATACGCGCCTACCGTTTAATCATCATAGCGAGCCGCCGCCTCATTGTCAAGTGCCTCGATGATAAATTCCACGTATTCGTTTCCAGGCCGGACATCGACTTTTTTGACGTGCCACTCGTAGATTTTTTTGTCGTTGAACTGGTATTTGTTCGCAATCGCGTCCTGAAATGCCTTGATAAAATTGTCTCCGTCGGCTGCCTGAGATATCCCGAATTCGTACTCCACCGACAGCCGTCCCGGTGGTATCCGGACTTTCGGCAGTAGGTAAAACAGGTCTTTTTTGTACTGCTCGAGCGCGTCGGTGGAGAAGCGCCGGCCGCGATACGCTTCGTTCACGCTGAGGGGTTTAATATCGATTCGAAACATATTCTTTGGTCTAGTTCGGGTTTCCCGTAATGTTTATTCATCCGATCGCGCACAGCAATCAAATCTACCGCTTTGCTGTATTTTTTCAATTGCTCATCGGTCGCCCGGTTTAGCATGATCCAGTCGCATACTCTTTTCCAGTGTTGCACGTCTCGATGAATGTCGGCTCGGAGTGGCAGGATAGCAAATTTTTCCTGCACTTGTTTGCCACGAAATTTGAGATTGTGATGCCATTCGACCTTTGTATTTCGAGCCAGGTCTCCACTGATGCAGCAGCGTGCATAAAACGGATCCGCCGCCATCTCTTTTTTCAGTTTTGCTGGAATGGAATTCATAGTATATTTATTTTCCTGGCCCCAGCAAAAATTGGCCGTCTTTAATTTGTTCGTAGAGCGTCTGTCCTCCCTTGCCGATCGCAAAGGGAAGAAAGACTTGCGGCAGTTCGACAATCTCCGTTTCGTAAATTGCCAGCTGCGCCAATACCCAGTCACGGATACAACGCCAGGCTACCCGGTAGACATAATCCTCATCGTCCCACCGTTTGATGTTTTGATTTCTAATGACTTCCTGAAACTTCCGCCACGAAACCGGGAGAGAAAACGAGACTCCTTTCCCCTCGACAATAAGTTGGAATTTAAGTGCGGCGATACGGCCGGTGCCTTTTTCGTATTCATAAAGCACCCCGCTAGCACCGTGTTTGACCAAGGCATCCTGAATCTCTTGGATGCTCCGGTCCGCTGGAACAATGGTAGTGTAATTTTTGATTGGCATACTTCACTTCCGAAGGTCAAAGAGTGATGCGTTCTGCGATTTTTCTTCGGCGTATTGAGATCGCTGTTTATACGCTTCTTTTTCGATCTGCCAGACGTATACTTCGTGCGGCTGGATGTGGTGCGTGGACCAGGCTCCATGGTTGCTGGGCAGAATCGTTCCCTGCATCACGGCCATTGGCATCACCGTCGGTTCCTCTCCGTAGATAAATGCGACGCCGTGCTCGCTCGGGAACCACCCTCCGGGCACGGGCTTGATGAGTCCGAAATACTGCATATGGGCGAAGTTTCCGTACTGGCTGTTGGTGAGATTGAGATTTTTGAGTTCCGCCAGCGTATGCGTAGTCTCCCACCAGTCCACCAATTTCCGCAGCGCGTTCACCAACGACCGATTCAGCATGTACGTGTAGGCTACCTCGACGTGGCCGCAGTGATCGCATCGTTTGGTGAATTTCATATTTTCAGTCGGTCCATACCCGGCCGGTCAGGCTCGGGGTCCGTGCTTTGACGGTGTGTTTCAGGTAGAAGTCGAGGTGCGGTGTGCCGGTAGCTTGACCCGTGGCTTGCAGTAAGGGCTCGCGTTTAGCGTGGACGGTCACATGATGGCGAATACCCCTAACCGGGTACCATCGCTCGCACAGAGGGCAAATTTGAGCTTTAAACGGGTATCGACGTGTACGCTTCACTTTTCCGAAAATGTCTGCGGTCATTTTTGTAGACGCCGGTCGCCGCCGGCGAGATTATACACGTCGCACATTTCGACGATGCGCGAGGTGGTGCGTTCGCCAAGTTTTTCGGCCAGCTCCTGCAGCGTGCAATTCGAGGTGAACATGGTCGGGAGCATGCGTTCGTAACGGTGGTTGATGAGGCGGTAAATTGTTTCGGCGACGAAATCTGTCGCTTTTTCCGCTCCGAAGTCATCGAGAATCATGACGCCGGTATATTCCGTGATCCGGTCGTCGGGGTTTTCTTTGATCGTGCGATCGAAGTCGCTGCGAATTTCGTGCATGAGGTCGATCATGTTGTGAATCTGGAGATTACGGCCCAGTCGGTAGCCGCTGGGCGTTTCCTCGCTGGGCCAGTCGTAATGCTTTTTCATTGCGTAGGCGATGTGTGTTTTTCCAGTGCCCACGCTCCCGTAGAGGTAGATTCCTTTGCCGCCGGCGACCATGGCTTCGAAGGCCTTCTGCAAATTCGGCTGGACGTCCTCCCACTTCACGTTTTTGTAGCGTTCAATCATATTTTGGTGGTTTTTACGCTATCGTATTTTCCAGCTGGCGGCCGGAGCAAATTCGATCTGACTGGTTTGTTCCGCGATGGAAAAAGTCCCTGCCAGCCGTTGGCGATACTCTGCTCGATGATTGCTTCGTGGTCGGCCTTGTTGACCTCAAGGAATTTCAGTTGACGCTTGATCGTGGCCGGGGTGCAAGTGAGACGCCGTTCTTTCCGGTAGTCGAGCCACTCCTGCCATTTTCTCTTGTTGAGCCATCCCGGGAGCGGTTGGGTTTCT
The DNA here is from genome assembly GCA_028712155.1 of Patescibacteria group bacterium. Lineage (GTDB taxonomy): Bacteria > Patescibacteriota > Patescibacteriia > Buchananbacterales > GWA2-38-13 > VMFR01. The sequence goes on from JAQTQO010000062.1 coordinate 3,209, forward strand.
CCCCCTCCCCCCCTGGGGGTTAAGTTACGTTCTGTTAAGTTATGTTTAGTTAAGTTACGCTTACCGCCGGTTGCCGGTTGGTTGCCATCTGGTTTACCG
>JAQTQO010000037.1 GCA_028712155.1 Patescibacteria group bacterium
CTCCGTCATCCTCTCCTGCCTGTTGTGAGATACTGTGTCCTAACAATGAGAAGACTTGTGAACAAACAACTAAAGATCTCTGTACACAAGATTATTGCGATAGCGGGGGGTTCAATAATGTCTGTGATGTATCAAATTATGGCTCCGGTTGCCAAAAAGTTAGCTGGAAAGAAGATTGTGATTGCGTAAAATCAGACGATCCAGATGTACCTCCGCAGTGCATCGTCCCTCCAAAAACAGGCTGCTGCCAAATACCCGCGACCGACGGTCCTGAATATGGATACTGGTGCGTGCCAGATATTACCAAAGAAGAATGCGAAAAAATCGGACCCAACGGTGAACTTCCTGGAATTTGGGATGAGTTTTGCAATACGTGTGACCTAATCACTTCCACTTGCCGTGAACCGCTCTGTTGCAAGCTGAGTTCCAGCCAGTGTGTTCAAGTAAAATTTCCACGGGAATGCGAAGCGGCTGGAGGCACACCTCTACGCGGGCAGTGTAACAAAACGACCGGTGAATGCGAAAAAACCGGCTGTTGTGAATTTGATGATCCGGATAATACGCAAGACCACCAAACCACACGAGATGAATGTGGCCAACGTCCTTGGTATGAAGGTTCAGAATGGAATCGGGAATCTCACTCTTGTAAGGAAGAAGTTGGTTGTTGTAGGGCGTCAGATATAGCTGCGTGTACGGATAGCACACAATCAAAATGCGAGGGTGCCGGAGCAACGTGGCTAAAGGGAGCGGCATGTAACTACCATACAGGATTGTGCACGCCAAAAGACCTTAAAATGACTGTGAGCATCACACCTGATTCAAATGCGCCCGGTAATAAAAACGTTCGCCCGACTACTGATCAAACACTATTATGCAGCGGCAGAGTGGAGAATTACAAAGGCTGGAGAGTAGCCGTGGATATTACTGGTTTGCATGGCCAGCCGTTTAGTCCTCCCAATGTCTGCATCTCTGGTGCAGATCCCTGTACGTTCACAGTTTCCATCCCCAGTGCTGCCACCATTGCCGGAGATAAGGTAATCTGCAGCGTGGGAATATACGACGACGATGATGTCCTCTACGCTTCAACGCGTGATGATACGACGGTTCAAACATGCGTGTATATGGGATTTTTACCAGTACCTAAAGAAACCGCTACGCAACAGTATATTGACATAATTTTTTTTCCAAGCAACGTGAGTGATCAGGAAAATTGGAGTTGGAGAAATAAAGCCTCCTCGTTTAAGTATGCGATTGCCGAGGCTTCTCCGTTTAACGAGTACAAAAATAATATTCGATTCTGGCGAGGCGACTGGAGCGGATTGGATGGTCTTGGCTGGAATTCAGTGTATTCAGAGGTCGGAGAATCAAAAGACCAGACTGGTAAACGGCCAATTTTTAATGGCGAAAATGACGGTTGTGATATTGTTGATAATAAAGACCCCATCATTATCGTAGAAAAAAATGATCAAGATATGAAAAATGCCTGGGCGTTCATAGGGATTGATACTGCCATTGTTGGTTGGTCCAGGGCCTTGCCTGGGGCAAAGGCGGAGACTGTTGCCAAACATGAGCTTGGTCATTTGTTTGGTTTAGTCGATGAGAATCTCGATGCCACTGACATTAGCATTCCTATGTACGGATCTCGCTCTAATTGTTATCCCGTTCCAACAATATTTAATCCTTCGACGGCAGTTCCTTGCGGCGTTGATGCTTTTGGGTGGTCGATTTTTAATGGTGGATCTGGTTGGTGCAGGAAACCGAATCCTGATCCAGTGCCGGAAACTTCAGAATGTCATGGCGTAAGTACTGTCGCATCGATTCTTGCGGATTCGCCTTGTACGAACAAGATGGGTTGTCGTGGCGTTGCTACTCCCTTGGATTCTTTGTGTATGGGTCAAAAAGAAGAAACCTGCAAATTATCTAATCTCTGCAAATGGGCACCGATATGTTATATCTATGCGCCGAATATTTGTATGGATAAATATGCATACTATGATATCGGTGTTGATTGCATGAACGGAACAGGTTGTTATCCTGGCTGCGGTGCATTTCGTTCAAGCCCTCATTCAATCATGAGTCAAACCAGCAGTTCAGAATATAATGAGCTTCATAAAGCGATTATTCGCAGCGGAATAGAATGTCGCGTTGACGTTACAACATCTTGTCCCGTTCCATCTACAGACGTTTTTGTTGATTCGTTTGTCCTCATGTAATACAAATATTATTACGCAATTCAACTCCTGCACAATAAAGTTAACACTTCATAACTCTCCTATCGAAATTATGAAAAGGAAATCTCTCGGGAGGTATTTGATCTAGACATAAAAGGCTCGGCAGTGCCGAGCTTCATTTTTTGGGTAAGCTACTGGACTTTTCGCTTATTGAGATACTCGTGTAAAACTTTCCAGTGCACTTGTGGGAATGCCAAGTCGGTTTCCTGTATCAACGCGGGACCCGTCCATAGCGGCGTGCCTTCGTTGGAGGCGGTAACTTCCCCGCCGACGATTTTTCCCAAAAAAACGTGCGCAGTTTTCTCGCCGCGGTCTGTGTAGTCGAATGCGCCGAATTTTTCCGTCAGCTCAACCGTCAAACCGGTTTCTTCTTTGGCTTCGCGTACGGCGGCCTGCTCGATCGTCTCGCCGGCATCAACAAAACCACCCGGGAAATCCAACTTTCCCACCGGGTGGTAGTTTCGTTTCAGCATTAAAATTTTTCCGTCGCGTTCGATGATCGTGTCAACAATGGCGATGCGTTCGGACACACAGTGCGGATTTATTTTCCCTTAAACCGTTCCCCGAGCGCTTTAATGCCTTCAAGAATTTCAACCGGCAGGGCGAAGATGACGGTCTTGGACGGATCAGGGTTGATGTTTTCGATGGTGCCCAAAGTTCTCAGTGACATGCCGCCGGGAACCGATGAAAGATTGGCCGCTGCTTGTTTAAGGGTTTCGGATGCCGACAGCTCGCCGCTCGCCTTGATGATGACGGCGCGGCGTTCGCGCTCGGATTCGGCCTGCTTGGCCATAGCGCGTTTCATGTCCGCGGGCAGCTCGATGTCCTGGATTTTGATGTCGGTCACGTCGATGCCCCACGGTTCGGTGGCAACGTCCACGATTTTTTTAATCTCTCCGGCGATGCGGTCGCGTTCGGACAGCAAAAGGTCCATCTCAAACCCGCCGATGACGTCGCGCAGCGTTGCCTGAGCGTAGAGCGACGCGGCGCGCAGGAAGTCCTGGACATCCAGCGTCGCTTTCTCCGCCGAAATGACGCGGAAGTACAGCACCGCGTTGATGCCCACGGTCACGTTGTCTTTGGTGATGACTTCCTGCTGGGGAATATCCACCGTGGTGATGCGCATATCCACCTTGTTCATGTTCTGGATGCCGAGGAAAATCCAGGTCAGTCCGGGACCGCGCGTGCCGCTGTATTTTCCCAGCGTCAAGACCACGCCGCGCTGGTACTGGTTGACCACGCGCAGGCCGAAAAGCGCGAAGAACACGACAATGCCGATAATGCCGTAAAAAATCGCGAGGATTACTTGCATATATGGAGGGTAAAAATTAAAGAATTATGCCGGTATTGTACCACGACCCGGGCCGGCAAGAAAGCTTACAGCGGACGGCACTCCGGGCAGGTCTGCAGTTTCCCTTCGGCGAACTTCAGCGCGCAGTCGGGGCACTGCTCAACGGGCCGGAAATCGTGGCCGCGCATCGTGCAGCCTTTCGCCCCGCATTTTGTCAGTCCTTGTTCAAATTGTTCGACTTTTATTATCGCCTTGCATGATCCGGTGCACGCATATACTTTTGCCATATTTCTTCTGTCAAAAATAATTATTGGGTCCTATAAAGATTGACATTCTTCTTCAGGTTCGCTACTCTTTTGTCGCGTTTGGTCTTTGGGAAGAATTACGGAGGTGCACCTTGCACACGTTGGGCGATTTTTATACTCTCGTTGGTCCCATCAGCGTTCGGCTCGGGCTCTTTGATATGAATGTTGGCTTTCGTGTGCCGGCGATCCACCAGCCGGAGGAAATCCGGGACGCCCTCTGCAAGGCCTGGGGCATTTCCACGGATGAACTCTGGATGGTGCCCGATGATGTCGAGCTGAGCCCGAACGCGGACGCGAAGTTTCTCGTCATGCAGGATTGGTGGGAGACGGTCAAGTCCGTTCCGCCGGGTATCTAGAAAGGAGGGAGCTCATTAGCAACATTACGCAAGTGCTGGCCGTCATCGCCGCCGCCGTCCGTCAGCCGGACCGTCCCGATTCCCAAGAATTTTGGGAGGAATTTCACCGGCGCGTCGGCGCTGTCAAAGCTGCGGTTGCCGTGGAACGCTGCGTGGCGGTTCACGAGGCATTCGGCTTGCCGTCGGCCGCTTTGGGTCATACCGCGGAGCAACGCTTCGCCGAATTCAAGGCGTGGCTGACCGAGCAGCACATTGTCGTGCCATGTTCCATTCCCGTTCCTTCGCCGTGAGGGGAGCGAGGCTCATCGCCTGGCTCCCTTTTCATTATTTTTTGTATTTAGGTAAACTCCATCGCCACGCCGAGTTCGGCCGGCCGAAATTCGATTTTTGCCGGCGTCAGCGCCGCGGTCAGGGTCTTGTGCTGGGCGGCCGCGGTTTTGAGCATGCCGTCGTGGACCGGGAAGGCGTACTGCGGTTTAAGCGCGAGAACGTATGCGATCGCTTCTTTGATTTTCATCCACGGTCCGGCAATCGGCAGCGCCAAAATTTTTACCGGCACGCCCGGGTTCGTGAAAGCGTCGCCGGGGTAAAAGAACTGGTTGGCGATCAGCACGCCGGTGGTGGGTGGCCGGTTGAAATCGCCGTAGATTTCCGCGTGCTCTTTACCCACGCCGGTGAGCGGTACATTTTTTACCGTAATGGTCTGGCCGTCTTCCAGCACTTCGGCGTTGCGGCCCTCCGCGGCCATGAGCGCTTTGACCGAGGCGGTCGTGTAGACTTTCGCCTCGCGGTTATTCGCCATCACCACGCTCAGGGACGGCAGGTGGAAGTGGTCCTGGTGTTCGTGGGTGATGATGACGGCATCAAGGTAACGAAAGATTTTCGGATCGGCGCCCATGCCGGCGTTCTCGAAGTTGCCCGGGTCGGTGAGGACGCGTACTCCGTCAACCTCGATGTACATGCAGCAGTGGCCGTACTTGGTGATTTTCATATTCTTTTTCACCTTGTATCTTAAGTCGAGGCGGCGTTTAGAATTGATCCAGAATTTTTTTGGCGTCGTCGAAATCCTGCTGGGAGATCTTTCCGCCGCGGACCATGGACCACAATTTGCCGCGGATGTTCTGCCTGGTTCCGATCGAAAGTTTGTCCCCCGGCGGCAGATTTTTGAGGTGCGGTTCGATGAGGTCGGCGATGGCGTCGGCGTCCGCCTCGGTCAGGTTCCTCCCTTCATAGCCGCCGTACGCGCGCGACCGGAGTTTGTGGAATGCGGCGCGAAAACTCTGGTCGCGCTGCAGGGGCTGGACGCCCTCTTTTTTAAACTGCCGCCCCGTCTTGATCCCGCCGAAAAGTTTGTCAATGACGCCCATAAAATATGATGGTTAGGTAATTATATCTGCAGTATAGCACGGCTAATAATGGTTATACATCGCCCCACGGTAATGAAAATATCACGGTCCGTGGTTGTCTGGGGATGGATGAGGAGTACAAAAAAGCCCCTGCACATCAGCGGATGCGCAGGGGTCGCAGGGTTCGGGCTTGGCCCGACTAGAGTTCGAGCGGCTTGAGGCGGTCGCGCACCACGTCCTCGTGGATGAGGTCCGGGATGCAGATCCTCCCGATCTGCACGTTGCGGGCGCTGCACGCTTCCATCGTGCTGGTATCGCACTGTCCGAACAGCGCGATGGCGTCCCGGCCGAAACGGGTTGCGCTCTCGGGGTCGCCGTCTTCCTGGTGCATCCGGGCGAGCGCGTAGGCGTACTCCGCGGCATCCCGCGGATCCGAATCGCGCCGGGCCTCCAACTCTCGTTCGATCTCCGGGTACTTCATGACACTCTCCTCTTGCACGGGATCCAGGCACTACGCGGGACGACGCGTTCCGCTCATGCCCGCAGTTCGTTCGGGGAAAACCAATTCGCGATCTCCACCGCTGCCTCTTGCACGGTCGCTGAACCGTGCGCCACATTCTCGCAGGCGAGACCTTCGAGGCTTGCCGTATCCGGCGCGTTGTGGGAGAAGTCGCCGCGGATGGTGCCGGGCACTGCTTTGCAGGGCAACGTATGTCCAAGCATCTTGCGCACCGTGTCGACGGCGTGCGCGCCTTGCAGCACGAGGGCGATCAGCGGACCGCGCATCAGGTAACGGAAGTTCCGCTCTAAGATCTGTCGCCCGATGGCCATCGGGTCGTTGGTGCCGAGAACCGAGATCGGATCGATCTCGTATTCGCGGTAGACCGTGAGGGACTTTTCGCCCAGGCCCTTGATCCATTCGTCGGATTGCGGGAAGTGGCCGTCCAGCTGCTGCCGGGTCGCTGAAATCATCTTGCACGCGACGATTTTGAGACCGGCCTGCTCAAAGCGTTGGCAGACGACCCCAACGAGGCCCCGTTCGACGGCGTCCGGTTTGATGAGGACAAGCGTCCGTTCGCCAAGCATCTTTTGCAGGCGATCTCGCATGAAAAGTTCGCTCCTTTTTCAAGGTCCCAAGGTACAAACGGGAAATCCACAATGGATTTCCCTCCGCCGGAGACCCTAGCATAAAAAAGGGTCTTTTGCAAGAGATGTGGTGCGCGGTTTCTGGTACGTTCGCCCGGAATCCAAGCTGAAATAAATGAAAAAAATCCCGCCGGGTTGATGCCCGAGCGGGGTTTTGCTTTTGGCGGCCCAGCGAGCCGGTGCCGCATTGATTACGGCTTGCCGCCGATAAGGCGCCACTTGCGATGGCGCGGCTTGCGCTGCGGCACGACCGGCGCTTGGAGCTTCGCCAGCCCTGTCGCGTGGGCGGTGCGGACCTCGTCGGCGGTGATGCTGAGAACCTTCGCGACCTTTGCGAAGGTCGGCGCGGGTTTGCCTGTGCGCTGGCGCATCAGGCGCAGCACCATGCGCTCACGCTCACTCAGCGAATCAAGGATCCGCTGCATGCGGCGTTCGAGCTGAGCGACCTTGCCCGTGGGGCGGCGCAGGAGCTGCCGGGACGGGAAGACGGCGAGCAGGACGCGTTCCTCTGGCGTCATGACCATCCTCCGAATTAAAGGAGCCGGTGTTGACCAGGATCGTCCTGGAAATGGTTGCGACTCCACCATCGCAACGTAGTAATCTACGCCCTAAACTGCAAAATTGTCAATCGTCGGCAGCGGTGGACTTCGGGAACGGGATTTGTTACGATGCGGAAGGTTTGTTTTTTTACGGTATTGCTGAAGGGAGGTGAATTTTGACCTTTCAACAGCTCTTTGCTCGTGTCCGCGCGCGTCTGCGGAAGCGCCAGATGCCGTGCGCGCTGGCGTTTTACAACTTGGCCATGCCAAGGATCCTTGCGGCGATTCGTCGCGTCAACTCGCCGCGGTGGCAGGAGTTACCAGTTGATGCCGCCTATGTCGCTGAACGGTTTTATCCGTTTCTCGTAAGCGAGCTGGCCCTGTCGGCGCTGCAGGTCGCCGGTACTGCCGACGATGCCGTGTACCAGCACGCCTCAGCCGTCGCGCTGACCATTCGCCTGCTGCTGATTGCCGAATTCGGCGTGCCGATCCCATCATATACCATTCAGTCGCCACTCGATGCGACAGCCGCCGCCGGGTTTGTCCGGGCAAAGCGTGGCCGGGGCGGCCAACTCATCGTTTGGCCGACCAAAAGAATGGTCGCACTGGTCCGCCGTGCGGGCCGATCCTCAGGGAATCCCGACGCCGATGCCGCCATCCGCAACTAGTCAAAGACCGCCGGAATGCCCGGAGGTCTTTTTTTATTTTCCGTTTTTTCCGGTGATTGTTGACGCGGGCGGAAAAGACTGGTAGCGTATAACGTTGCAAGGCCAATGCACAACGAGATGAGGCAAAGCGAGGAAACATGACCTTTCGACGGCTCCTTCAAATGGTACGGGACCAGCTTCAAAAAGAGGCTCCCCTTTTCGATGCCGCGCTGCCGGGTCTGCTGCGGGCGGTTGGCAAAACGAAACTCTGCCCGCCGAACTGGCTTGATTTTGAGGTGGCATGGGATATTGCGAATATCTGCTACGGGTGCGCAATTCCCACGTTCTTGCGGGTTGCCGCCGAGCGGGCAACCTCACCCGATGATCTGATGCACCAGCAGGTGAAAACGATCGTGGATGCCTTACGCCGGCTTCTGGAAGAGGAGTGCGAGGCGAAGTTCGAGTCCATCGCCATCACCACACTGGCGCAAATGGAACAAGCAGCGCGCCTGGCAAAAGTACTGGGTGATGTCGATATCACCCTGCTTCTGAAGCTGGACGCGGCGGGTACGGCATTCCTGGACAGCTTGGATCCTACCAAGCCGCCGCCGAAACCAGACCCTTGAGGTTTGTCCGCCCTTTTCGTTAGCCACCCGCATGCAGGGTGGCTATTTTTTGCTTTCCGGCTGTCATTCTGGCTTTCGTCTGCTCACCGAGGTGTTGGCGAAGTGTTACCTAGTTACTTCCTTGGAGGGGTAGGTGGCTCAGAGTTGGCAATCCCTGCCCCCTACCCCTACCACCCCACCCTGGGCACGCCGTTGGATATTTTTAGTTATAAAAGCATACAACGTTGGTTGCATGCTTTTTACTTTTTGATTGCCATTCCGTCCCCGAAGCCGGAATCTAGTTTCCCAATTTCTTCCAACGTTTCAGGTTTGGGATGACGCTGGTGGCCATCGCACGGGCGTCAGCTTCCGACATTCCCAATTTTGATTTGGCAATCTCCACATTTTTTTCGATGAACTGCTCGAGTGTCATATCAACCGTATATTTTCCATTCTGAAAACAGTACCGGCAGTATTCGGCGCTCGCGCTACCGTCGGCATTCTTTCCAAAGTCCTCGGATTTTTGCATCGGCATTCCGCAACTTTGGCAAATGGGTTGGGGCATAAATATCCAAATTATTATTAAATGTCATCCCGAGTCCTATCGAGGGATCTCACGCCAAGTCGATGGGCTGTGGTATGGGATGCCTCAGCTGGGCTCGGCATGACCTATTACTATCGCACCGACTTAAGCATTGCCACCATTTTTTTGTAGAACGGTTGTGCCAACTTTATTGCCTCATCCGAAGAAATCCGATGATACATCCAATCAATTTTTCCTATTATTTTGTCCGCTCCAAGTTTATCCGCCAGTTGAACGTGCTTGACCGCATTGATCTCCAGATAACTGATACTGTCGGCGTCTTTGATAAGATTGGATTCCTCGTCGCCCCCTTCTTCGTGATGGCGTATCATGTGGGCAACCCGTTTGATCTTTTCTTCATCGTAATGATGCTCCTGCAATAATTGCGTGATAATTTCCGCTCCTTTTGTTTCATGACCGGCGAGAAAATCCGGGTCATTAAATTCTTTGTTTTTAAAGGTATCGGTTGAACTTTTGCCGCGGAAAGCGCGTTCGATATCATGCGCGTACGCCGCAATTAGCATGGCCTCATCAGCGTCGGGTTTTAATTGTTTCACCCAATAAACGGTTCGCTCGAAATGTTCCAGGCCCTCAGCACTGAATATATTATTTGTGAAGGATTCAGTCACGAATTGTTTTACGATTTCAAACATATCTTACTCCACCACAATATTCACCTTAAACAAAATCGAGGCGATAGCGCAGCGCGGGGTGGACTTTAGACATTTCGGATCGCCGGTGGCGGTGAGTACGGCTTTGCCTGGGGTGTGCGCAATGTATACGCCTTGCGCGCCGCGGACGACCAAAATATTTACTACACGGCTCACAATGGATTGGTCGTCAATGGAGATGTCCCAGTCATAGATTTCACCGAGCTTGAGCAGAAATCTTTCGCCGACTTTGAGGGTAATAGTAGTATTGTTATCTTCCAACGTCACCTCTTTGGTTTGGGTAGGGCTTGATTCCGGCGTTGGTGTGACGGATTCCGTCGGCGACGGTGTGGCTGATTCCATTGGGGTCGGCGTGGGAACCGGCGTGGGCGTAGAGTTTACGCCCGGCGCGACCGCGGGTTTGCGGAAACCAAAGACCCCGATGAGGATGACGGCAAGCGCCAGGGCAATGATAGCCAAAATGATTTTGAGTTGCTTCATATATGCTTCATTATGGATAAGTATAATATATTTGGTAATGTAAACCCCTCCCAAACGTAGCAGAAATGTAATCACGACTCAATAGCGCGTAAAATGGGTAATTTTTTTTCGCAGTGCATTGACCGGAGCCGCTTATCGTAGTATGCTTTAATTTACTATGGAGCCGGGAAAAGAAGATCAAACATTGGCAGACCAACAGTTGGTGTCGCGGGCGCTGCAAGGGGATGCGGCGAGCTTGGGGCAGCTTATCCGGCGGCACCTCGGTTTGGTGTACAGCATCGCCAAGCATTACGTCGTGTACACGGATGACGCCGAGGATGTCACCCAGGAGGTTTTTATCAAAGTGTGGAAAAATTTAAAGAAATTTCAGCCGGAGAAAAGTTTTCGGAATTGGCTGTACGAGATAACCAAAAATACGGCGCTTGACTGGCTGAAGAGAAAGAGGGCCGCGCCGTTCTCCAGTTTTGAAAACGAGTACGGGGAAAATCCGTTCATCGAAACCGTCCGCGATCCGGCAGCGAGTCCGCAGGAGCGCGCCGAACAAACGATTCTGGCGGAGATGCTGCGCACAACGGTGGCCAAACTTTCTCCTGTATATAAGGAAGTGGTGACGCTGCACGACGCGCAGGGGTTGACGTTCCAGGAGATTGCTGGCGCGACCAACCAGCCCGCCAATACGGTGAAAAGCCGCTACCGACGGGCGCTTGCCCAGTTGAGAAAATTTTTGCTCAACCGCTAGCGTTTTTGCCCCAAGCGGAGGGAGGTAGAAAGATGCACCCAACGGCATCTTTTTTTCGTATAGAGAGTAGGAGACTGAAATATGAATGAGCAGATGCCAAAAATTCCCGACCGCATCGTGGCGATTGAACCGCCGCCGGCGTTATTGGGCAAAGTGTTGCGGCGCATCGACCGCGAAAAAGTACTCTACGCCGCCAAGAAACGGCTGGTGGTTTTCGGTGTGCTTTTCTCGGGCTCGGTGGTGGCGGGCATCCCCATGATTTCCGCGTTCCAGGCGCAGCTGGCGCAATCGGGGTTTGTGCAGTACGTGGCGTTGCTGTTTTCCGATTTCCAATCCATCGTCGCGCACTGGCAGGATTTCGGACTTACGCTGCTGGAAACCCTGCCGGCGATCACTCTGGCCGGGACCCTGACCGTGATTTTAACGATGCTGATTTCGCTCCGCGCAGTGATCGGTTCCGCCCAGACATTTTTCAATGTATCGCAGCGGCATACGCTGCCAACCACCTATGGACAATAAATCCGTTTTCCAATCCAAACCGTTCGCGTGGGCCGTCGGGGGCATCGGCTTGCTGATCGTGCTGCTGGTGGTTTTTCGCGCCGGCATGTACGTCGGCCTGCGCCAGGCGGCGTTCTCTTATCGCGGGGGCGGCGATTTCTCGCGGATGTCCGACCGGCCGCCGCGGATGTTTTTCCGGGATTTCGTGGGCCAGGATTTTGTCGCCAGCCACGGCATCATGGGTATGGTGACCAAGATTGAAAATACTTCGATCACTATCAAGGGCCCGGGTGACGCGGAAAAGACGCTGACGGTCGATGATCAAACCACGATCCGCCGCGGCATGGAAACGCTGCAGATCGCCGACCTCAAACTGAACGATCGGATTGTGGTTATCGGATCGCCCAACAACGACGGCACGATCCAGGCCAAACTCATCCGGGTCATCGACCCTTCCGAAGAACCACGGATGCCGTTCCCGGGCGATGGCCCGCCCGATCTCCCAAGATTTTTTTAATTTTTTAAATCTTACTCATCCATCGTATGTCGTTTGTGCAGAAACTCGGTAAACATAAGTTCCTGATTGCGATCGTCGTCGTGGTCATCGGGGTGGCCGGATATTTCGGTTATCAAAAGCTTACGGTTCAGGAGGCCCCTATCCGCTATACCATGACGACGGTGACCAAGGGCACGCTGATTGAGTCGGTCTCCGGCAGCGGGCAGGTGTCGGTCTCCAACCAAATTGACGTCAAACCGAAAGCTTCGGGTGACATTACGTATCTGCCGATTACTGAAGGCAGCAGCGTGAAATCCGGCGCGGTCATCGCGCGGATTGACGCCACCGACGCGTACAAATCAGTCCGGGATGCGCAGTCCAATCTGGAGAGCGCCAAGCTCGCGCTGGAAAAACTGCAGCAGCCGGTCGACGCCCTGTCGCTGACCCAGGCGCAGAATGCACTCGATCAGGCCAACCAATCAAAAATCGACGCGCAGGCCAGTCTTAAGAAATCCTATGATGACGGATTAAATGAAGTTTCCAACACGTTCCTGGATTTACCGACCGTGATGACTGGGTTGAATACCGTGCTGTACTCCAACACCCTGGATGCCGGTCAGGCGAACATCGATTATTTCGCTAATACCGTCAAGGCTTACGATGAAACGATCTTCAAATACCAGAGCGCGGCTGATACCGCATACAAGACCGCGCGCGCCCTCTACGACCAGAATTTTACCGACTACAAGGCGACCAGCCGGTACGCCGATACGGCCGCCATCGAAGCGCTTATCAATGAAACGTACAATACCACCAAAAGCATTTCGGAGGCGATAAAAAATGCCATCAATCTTCTGGGATTTTACGAGGACCTGCTTGCGAAGCGTAAACTCAATGTGCCGGCCACGGTTTCCACCTACGATGCAAACCTCATTTCTTACACCGGCAAGACCAATTCCCACGTGACGAATTTGCTGAATGTGCAAAACACCATCAGCAGTTCGAAAGACAACATCGTGAATGCCGACCAGACGATCAAAGAGCGGGAGCAATCGTTGGAAAAATTGCAGGCCGGCACCGATCCGTTGGATATTGCGTCGCAGCAACTCTCCATCAAGCAGCGGCAGAATGCACTGACCGACGCCCAGGCGGCGCTAACCGACTATACGGTCCGTGCGCCGTTCGATGGCGTGGTGGCGGCCGTCAACGTGAAGGTCGGCGATCCGGTATCGAGCGGTACGGCCATCGCGACGATTATCACGCAGCAAAAAATCGCCGAAGTCTCCCTCAACGAGGTGGACGCGGCGAAAGTCAAAGCCGGCCAAAAGGCGACCCTGACGTTTGACGCCATCGATGGTTTGAGCATTTCCGGCGAGGTTTCCCTGATTGATACGCTCGGTACGGTGAGTTCCGGCGTGGTGAATTACGACACCATAATTTCGTTAGATACGCAGGACACCCGGGTCAAGCCGGGCATGAGCGTCACCGCCGTCAGCATCACGGATGCCAAGCCCCACGTGCTGCTGCTGCCGAACGCCGCGGTCAAAA
>JAQTQO010000063.1 GCA_028712155.1 Patescibacteria group bacterium
GAGAAATCTGCGTCGTCAATCTTTGATGTCGCGCCTTGGTAGCTTTGCGACAGCGCGTAGCCGTCAATTTGCTCATTGAGTTTGAGCTGCGCATCCTCGGCGAAGCGGTCAACGGCGTCCCATTTATTCTGGACGCTGTCGAGCGTATCGACGTAGAATGGGACGATCTTTGCCTGGTTGACCGACAGGTATTGGTCGGTTCCAGAAACGGCTTGGACCGTCACGGCCGTATCGCGCGTATAGGATTGAGCGTAGAGGGCGGAGCGGTACGGGCGGTGAACGGTATCACCGTTCTTGAGGGTGGGTTGTTCCTCGAAATTGGCGAACGCGCGGTACACGGTCTTCTTCTCGTGGATGACCTGCATGCGGCGCGACCAATACTCGGGGATAAATGGGTCTAAATCATTGGCCATGGGAGTGGGTTACCCCGCCATGGTTTCCGGTGGGTGTGGTCCTAGCGCTTTTCCTGCTGCTTCTGGTACTTGGCGAACAGTTCGAATTCCTCGGGGGAGAGCTTCGGAATGTCCGACTGCTTCACCTTGGAGGGATCGAACGCGCCGGCGGCGTCCTTGTAGGGCGCACCCTGGCGGCTGGATTCGGCGCTCTTCCGGCCGGTCTTGGGCCTAAACTCTGTGCGGGCACGGTAGATTTCCTGCAGCGGCACCATGTGGTACTTGCGCGTGTGCGCGAGTTCCAGTAGCCGCTTCCGCATCTGCTTAAGGGCTTTCGGTTCCATGCCCTCGCCGTGCTCCGCCGTGATCTCCGGCAGCACATCATCCTTGAATTCGCTTTTGTCGCGTTCGTCCTCGGCGGCATGGCGGACTTCGGTCGTGCCTTTGACGGCTTCCGCAATGGTCTTGCCGTACTTAGCCTCGAATTCTGCCGCCGTGATCTTATGTGCTGCTCGGACGAGTTTTTCCGCGGCGCTCAGGGGAATGCCGGCTTCCTCAGCAATGGCTTTGAGTTCATCGGTGGGGACGCTGCCGCCACCGGTGCGCTTGGCCTCCTGCAGTTGGGTTTGGAGGTCCTCAATCCTTTGCTTGAGCGTGCCGACTTTCTTGTTGTGCTTCGCGAGAGATACGGAGTGGACTTGACGGTCGATCTTTGACGGTGGGGCGCCTTCTTCGTCGTCGGCGTCATCATCGTCCCCGTCGTCACCGGTTTCCGTGGTGTCAACGTCGTCGCCCTCATCATCCGCATCGGACGGGTCAGGCGTCGGCGTTGGCTTCGGGGATTGTGAATGATCGTTGGGATCGGGCTTTCCGGCTCCCCCATCGGGGGGGGTGGGTTGACTCCCAGCCGGCTTTTTCTCGTCTGGCATAGATTTTCAAGATTTTTTCATGAGGTTGACTCCTCGAAAGATTTGACGGGTTGACTCCCGCGGCCGGTTGAACGCGCCGGCCGGCGCGGTGGTAAACGAAAGCACCGCAGTACTGCGGTGCTCCGTTGGACCGTGAATGGGAATACACGGCCCGTACGGGCACCGTTTATTCCCATTCCGAATTGTGTAACGTTCTACTTCCCTCGATTCACCTGCTTGTTGACGAATTGCTGGGCGAGCTCGGCGAACTTGGCGCCATGCAATTCGAGCGTGTACGTGCGCACCCGCGCGCCGTCGCGCAGGACGGTGACGCTGTGGGTTTTCTCATCGGCCTCAAGTCCCCAGCGCCCGTTCCCGGCCAGTGGCGGCGTGGATGCGGGCGTGCCCGCGGTATCCGCCGGTGGTTTGGTAGTCTGCTTAGCCATAGGCGTAAAAGGTTAATTACCGCAGGCTCGACGATACCTGCAAGGGTTTTTCCGTCGGCAACCCGCGTTCGGCGGGCGCGTCCGGGGTACCATGTTTCAGATTATAAATCGCGCCATCCAGCAAGCGCATCAGGCGCAGGAGATGTTTTGGTCGGGCGTCTTCATCGAGCAGGCCCTCCACCAGCTTGATCTCCTGATCCTCGAAATCCATCACCCGGAATGCACAGTGCAGTTTGTTGTGGGCGACTGTCAGCACGTTGGTTTTCGGGTCGCCGACCACCACCAGCAGGTCGGGATATTTCAGCGACATGCGCACGGCAGCCGACAGCATCCGCTGCTGCCGCCAGTCATTCCGCAAAATCTTGAGCTTTTCGAGTTTGGAAAAAAACTTGATGGACCAACTGGAGACCCGACGCGCGATCAGCAGCCTGCGCCGCAACCGTACCGCGGCGGCGTAGAACCGTTCGCCCTCGAGCGCCTCCTGTTTCGCGGCCAGTTTTCTCGCGTTCGGTTTTGTCATATCAGGCGGTGCGAATTGAGCGTTTATGCGTCGGCTTCCAGCCGTGTTCCACGGCATTCAGCAGGTTGCGCTGCCGCTTGGCTTTTGCCAGCGTCGTTTTCTTCGCTTTCACCCCATTGGGCGTGGATACCGAGTACCCGCCGCGGATGGATCGGATGGTCACGGGCATATTATTTCTTGGGTTCAGGCGTGAATCCCTTGGAATTGAGATCCTCGAGCTGCTCGTCAACGAGCGCATCGAATGCGTTGAGCATGCCCGCCGGATCACCCATGACCTCCAGAAACGTGAGCAATCCGTCGATGTCCCACCAGCATTGCGCGGCTTGGCGCAGCCACGCCGTCGGGTTCTCGAAAAACAGTTGCCGGTCGAGAATGCGGAGCAGCTGGCTTTTGACCCGGTCCCTGAGCGCCGCCCGCAGCATTTTCATGCCCTCGTGGTCCTGCAGGTTTTTGAGGATGACGTTGCTGCGGACCTGTTTCTGCCATTCCTTGACCTCGGCGTAATGGTCGCCCCGGCCCTGCTGCAAAATTCCCAGCAAGTCATCCAATTTTTCCTGCAACCGGTCGGTGTTTATTGGGTCGCTCATAAGCCTTGGCGTTGAAAGGTTTGCGCGGCTTTCGACGGGGCCGGAACCGTTTCCGGAGTGGCTGTCGGTGCGGCTCCCCCACCTCCGGCCATAACCATCTCCGGCGGCGGGAGCATGGCTCCCATGGCTTGGATGCGGCGCATTTCATTCTTCTGCGCGATCAGCATTTCGGACTGCGCATGCGCTATGATGCGGTCGTGCGCGTCCTTGCCCATTTCGTTTTTCTCCGCGAAATCAACGTGCTTGCGGATATGCGCGACCGTAGCCCCGGGATTGGGTTTGACCTTTTCCTCATCGGTAAACAGTTTCTGGTTCTCGCCGGCGGCTTCAGCCAGGATCTCGGCGTTATTGCCGCCATCCAAGGTCGTTGCCTCCGCGATCTGGTCGTCGCTGAAATCGGCTGCCTGCATGCCGAGTTTGTCCAGGAAACG
>JAQTQO010000006.1 GCA_028712155.1 Patescibacteria group bacterium
CATCTTGGTTGGTCGTGGCTTCGGCCGAAGCGATATTCAAGTCTTGGGTACCGTCATAGCCAGCCGTCGGATAAACCCCATCCTGGAAACTGTAGCTCCGCGCCGCCGGACCGTTCCAGTAGCAGTCCTCGCTATTGGCACTGCAGTTGATATTGAGCGTCCAGGAACCCGCACCGCCCGCGACATACACCGATCCCTGGGCGGGATTTGCCACGGTCGTAGTCTGGGCGGAAAAGCTGTAGGATACCGGGGGGAACGAGAGGATCGATGAAGAGGCCGTCACCGACAGGGCGGCGCCGCTCTCAATCTCAATGGTTTTGTCGTCATACGCATTCGTGGCGTCGTCGTTGTACACTTCCAATTCCAGATTATCGGCGGCGGATACGGCCGTAAAATTTTTGAACGACATCAGGCCGATAGTCCGTGATTCACTGGCGTCAAAGTCGCTGGTCACATCCAGCACCAGGGTCTTATCGCCGTCTTCAAACCAGCACGCGTTGTTGATCTTGCTGTCGCGGGCGTATCGCCCGTACTCATCATCCTCACCGGTAACAAACATATAGTCACCGTTCGGGGAGAAATCCAACCCCTCGGGCTGGAAGAAGCCGCTCACGGAGAATGTCCCCAAAATCGTCCCGGTGCTGGTCGCCTCGATGATAGTTTCTTGTTCCTGCGACAGCAAAAATAAATCGTGCGTGACCGGGTCATAGGCAATATCTGCCAAGTCGGTATACCCGGCGTTCAGCAGCGCCGTGTTCAAGGTGGTGAGTTCCGTCACCGTACCGTCCATGGTCACCTTGAATACCCGGCCGCCGTTACTGCCGTCGGCTTGCTTCTCGGTTTCGACATAAAACCAGTTATTTTCCACGTCGTAGGTAATACCTTCGATACACGCGTTGCTCACACAAGTAATGGTTGGATCAATGATCGTGCCTTCGCTCAACCCGAGCGTGGTCGTGGATTGGTCGAGCGGGAAGTAAATGATGTCGTAGGGATCGCGCTCCTCGGTTACCACGAACATATTCCCGTACATCCAATCAATGCTCTCGGTATCGATGAAGCCGTGCATGGTGATGGTTCGCACGTAGCTGCCGCCGAGCGTGAATTCATAAATCGTGGGCGTACCGTTGATAATCATAAAGAGGGAATCGGTGGTTGAACTATAGGTCACGCCGGAAAGATCCGCGGTGATCGTCGGCAAATCGTTGGTAAAGTATTCGCTCGTGTATTCCGACAAGGTTGGCGCAATCGTGCAAATGGTGCTGTGTGAGTCCCAGATCATGTTGAAACTCGACGGGATTTTGATGCGGATGTCGTCGGCGGCCGTGATGACGCCGGCCGATCCATTGGTGATGGTGATCGCCGAACTGGTGGCCTTGGACTGTCCAACGGTAAACGTCTGATCGTACGCCGAGGATATGATCGGATTGGACAGGGTGCTGACAATAACTTCAATGTAGTAGGAGTTCACCGTCGACTGGACACTGCCGGAATGCTCCGCAACGGTGGACTGCGCTGCGACATTCATAATTCCGTTGCTGATGAGATTGGCGATATCCGACGTGTAGGTGACTGTTAACGTTTCTTTCGACCCTGACGTGCCGCTATCCTTTTGCGTCCAGGTGCCCGATTCTTTCACCCACAGCGACTGACCGTAAGATCCTATCGGATACGTATTGTGTACAAAAATTCCTGCGCTCAGGAGGTAATTATGGAATTCCTGAATCGTCAGGTCGTACACCAGCCCACACAGGCCGTATCGGTAAATGTTTTTCACCGCGATCGCGGCACCCTGCTCACCCACCAAATCATCGCCCACCGCGATGGCCCCGGCATCAACGTAGGAGTCATTCGCCCCATCAACCAGCAACTGATGGTAGGGGGTCACGTGTACGGTATGGCCATTCGCCAGTTCCAGCACGATAATCTCCCCATCATACGGATGCTGCACGGCCGCGGTCACGTGTCCGGGGTACGTCCGGTTCTGCCGTAAGTAAGTCACCAACGGCATTCCCTCGATGTGACGCTGGTAGAGGTCATACAAATGCGCCATGGCGACATTTCCTTCCGAGGTTTGCACGGCGGTGTCGGGGACAAAGGAAGGCGCTGCCCCGCCGCCGTTGACGCCCTTCCAGGTCACGGTAATTGAGGTGATGTCGCCGACCGGCTGACTAATGGGAAATGTAAAGCGATGATACTCGTAGTTCGTATCACTGTAGGGAGCCGACGTATCATCCTGCACGTAGCTGCTGTTATCTACCGACACGGCGGTATAATCGGCGGCGGTAAATTCCACCTCGCCGCCGTCATTGAACGCACCGCTGAGGGCATCGCCTTCCCATGCCTGACCGTCGCAGTCGTCGGCCACGTACGTCGCGGAAAAATCGTCAACTGAGAGAGCGGGCGTCACGTTGTAGGTGTCCAGCGGGTGTGCCACCCCGTTGCCAGATGTCGTCGCCAGTCGGAAGTAGTAAGTTGCATCGTTGCTGGCTTTCTGGGTCAGCTGAATAGCGAACTCGATCTCGGTAAACTCCGTACCGGCCAGGGTGATCGAGGTGGTGGTGGCGTTGCCGTCCTTTTGATCGCCGGCGACAAAGGTCGTGTTGGGATCGCTCACGCCGCTCTCGACGTTGGTGGTCGCGGTCCCATCCGTCAGATTTGTCGAACCCTTGATAATAATGGGGCTGGTGGTGGCGCAGGCCGTGGAACTAGGCACGGTCATCCAACCGGCGTCCGACTGAGGGTTGGCGCTGGTGCCGTACTGGAGCATGAACGTATTCGACTTGCTGCCGCCGTTATTGTTATTCACGCTGATGCGCAGGCGTTTGATCCCGCCGAAATTCGTTGTGGTGGCCGTATCTTCATTGGCTCCCCAGGTCGCGTTCACCTCGGACCCGTCATCGTTTCTCCAGCGGTAGTGCACCTGCTCGATCGGATTGGGGTTTGTCGAGGTAGCTTCCTGCAACCACTCGACATACCCGTTGTCGGCGGCGTACCATTCCGCGCGCAGCCAGACGGATTGCGTCGTGGACGCGGTGCTGGTCGGCACCGCAACCTTGTAGACGCGGATCTCGTCCAGATACCCGAACCATCCGCCGTCAGTGGTCGCGTCGGTTTTGTAGGCCGTACCGATGCCGAGTTTCATCGTGCCGCCGGTGCTCGCGCCCTGGTTTACCGGATACGTCGTCGTGTTGTTCGCGAAGCCATCCAAATACAGGTTCGCGATCGCGTGGTCCTTGAGGCGGTAGCCGAAGTGCCGCCAGGCTCCGTTGGCAACGGTTGAGCCGCCGAGGAAAGACCAGTCGTTGCCGGTAATGTGGCGGTCATCCTCAAAGTTGGCGCCGAGGGTGGCTTGTCCGGAACGGTTATACCCCACGGCAAACTGGATGTCAGCTATCTGCGTATCCGCTTCACCCATGCCTTTCGAGACAAACGGCTCGATGGTCTGGCTTAATGAAAAAGTTGCCGGGTCGCCGGTCCCGATGCGCTTGAACCAGCCGGTAATCGTTTGGTTGGTGATGTCAAACCCGGCCGAGTCGGGAACGCCGATGCCGCTACCGGCGGCGCCGCCCATCTTCGGCGAGTAGCCGAATATGCTCTGGTTCTTCTCACTGCGCGATGCCAGCGTGCTGTTCACTTCGTCATGGTGGAACTGCGTGGAATCTAAGTATACGCCGATGGCCACGTCAGTATTGATGCCCTCGCCGCCGGCGGTGTTCCAAGTATTGGTACCGTCATACGTGGTCCAAGTGACGCCGTCGCCGGTGGCCGAACCGTTGCCCGACCCTTCAACCCACGCCTGTTTCATCTCAAGAATGTCAAAGTTGAGGCCCGCCGTGCCCATCGGGTTGGTGGTATAGATCGTCAAATACGCGGCCGTCGCAACGCAGTTTGTGGGAATGGAGCTCAGATCAAACTTCATGAACGAGTGCTGGTCGTTGGTGCCGGTACCGGATTCATCCGCGTACAAAGAGGTGGCGACGCCGTAGTTGTTGGTGGGAGCATTCTGGTCATGGTAGGTGTCCGTTGTCCCGGCATAGCTGGCTTCACCGTCACGAAACTTGTAGGTGGTTCCTCCGCTGCAGTCAACGGTGAACTTGGGCCGCTGCGCGGTCGTAGCGTTTTCCGACGAGTTCCAGACCTCGCCGTCGGTTTCGGTATTGTCCCACGGGCCGATGTACATGCCTTCATTCGAATTGCTGCCGTCGATCCACGACTGTATGACGCTGAGGCCGGCCGCATTGAACGTGGTGGTGGCAAAGGCATTGGTGCCGCCGGCTGCCAGCGTCGCCATGGTACCGGATGCCGACTCCCCGAAGTGCCAGACCGCTTCATAGTAATCATCCCGCCACACGCCGGTCGTCGTCGCCGCCGTGGAGGTGGAAGTATTGTCGTAGTACATCGTGATGTAGTCGCAGTCCGTGGAAGTGGCGATCTTTGGCACCCGCACCCACCAATACGCCTCGTGGGTGGTCGTGCTATCCACGTACTCTTTTTCATAGTTCAGCATGGTGCCGTTGTTCTCGTCGATGAACCGCACGTCATCGCCAGAGGAGTCGATATCGTCGAGCACCTGGTTAGTCGCCGTGGCCTTCACGAGGACAGGAAAGTCAAACAGCGCCTCGTTGAACGTCGAACTGCGGAACTGCAGGATCACGCGGTTGAGCATATCGGGATCCCACCAATTCGCGATGCCGGTTGGCTGGTTGCACGACTGCACGGAACCGGACGTATTGGTGGCGATCGACACGCCCACGTCATCGTACCAGTTGACGTAAATATTGTAATTGCCGTTTTCCGGAAAATTCGCATTCGAGCAGGTCACCGTATCGGTTTTGGGGCTCGCGGTGGAATCTATTTTGAAGTTCGTGGTTGCTTTGGTGTAATTCCCGGCCACCCAGCTGGCTGAACCGGCGCAGTTCGAGGTGATGTATTTTTCCCCGGTGTCCGGATCGCCGTCTTGATTTCGATCCAGGTAGATCACGTAACCGATCGTGGTCGTTGCGATATCCTCGTCCGTGGTCATGGTCGCGGTGATCGTGATATTCGAAGAGCTCGTGGCGTACACCGACCGCTCGGTGGTCACGCTCGAAATGGACGCGGTGGCCTTAGCCACCCACAGGTACGGATCATTCGCGGTTCCCGTGTATTTGGAGGTATACCACGTCACCAAATTATTGCCGTTGCTTGTACCCGGCGAGGTATCGGTCAAATCATGGCCTTCGCGCAGCCCGAGTCGCGTCGACGTTGCCGCGGCAATTTTCGTCCGCCCCGACGCATTGAGTAAAAACGCATTGTAGGCGTTGTTCGTCAAAAGATTTGACCCCGTGTTGATGTTTTTCGTCTCGCCAATCGATGTGGAAACAGTATTATAGTCCCACGTGGACAATTCATGAGAAGACGCCTGGTTCGTGTACACCACGCCAACCGTATAAACATCGCTTAATGACTGGTTCTTATTGTAAACCCACACGTACAGGATGGCCTTGGACAAATACCCGTCGGAGGTCAGCGCTGAAGTATTTAACGGAATATAGGCACGCTGAATATTCAAGTTCGTCCCAGAATCAGCGACATTGATGCCCATCGTAACGGAGCCCCCGCCGGAATTGACCGAAGATCCGGGGCTGGCATCATGGGCGGAGGCCCAGGTGCACCCTCCGCCAAGACAGCCGTAGCCCACCGTGCCGTCACCGGACATCGCGTAGTAGCTTCCGGTACTGTCGGTGGTAACCGGGTACGTAAGGGCCACACCGTCACCCCGGACAAAAAAAGACCGGGGAATGACTTTGGTCAGCTTCCCGTCTTTCAGCGCAATCGTGATTGGCTCAATGTGATTATTGCTGTCCCAAATGGACGGCTGGCGGAAAAAAATCTTGCCAAGCGTAGTGTTTCGCCCATGAATGACGGTGGTTTGCGGGAGCGACGTGGCAAACTCAATGCGGACGTTGCGGGCGGGCGTTTGCGGCGTGCGGAAAACGACGAGCTTGCGCAGTTCATCGGCTTCCGCCTCCACCACGTAATCAATGCCCGGCCCGAACGCGTCGGCGTACACGACGCGGTTTCTCGCTACTACCCCGGCTTGATGGGCGACGGGCACACCGTCAATCCCCAGCGCAGTGAACGTGACGTTTTCTTCATCAATCGTCACGGTGAGCGTCTCATCGGCAAAAGCCGGCGCCCGGGCGGTATAGCTGGCTTTATCCATCAAAAAAGTTCCGTCGGATTGCGGGCGAAATTGCGGATCGGCCTCCACCACGTTGCCGCGGTCATCGACGTAGTTGATATCACCGGGGTACAGGACGAATTCGGTGCCGCCATCCTTCTGCTTGAATACTTTCGCATTCAAGTACCCTTTCTTTTGCGCTTCTTGCCGATCGCGCGCGGTCAATTGCACCGGCTCAACTCCCGGGTGACTTTCCAGGTATTTTTCCAGTGTCGGCACGGCTCCTCCGAAGCGGAAACGATCGCCGGAAGGATAAAAATTCCTAAAATTTAGGGCGAGCGACGCGCCGATGACGCCGTATGCGCAAGCCAACAGCCCGAAAAATATCACCGCACTTTTCCGGGTAGACTCAAAACTATGCATAGGTGTCGGTCGCGTACTGCACGTTGGGCGTTTGGGCGATCAGCGTGGTTGGAAAAAATTTCTTCAATTTGAGCCGGCGGTCAGCTGCAGGGTGCTCCGATTCAAACGAAAATCGCTCGCAGCGGTAAACCCCCACACCAAAGATTTGGTGTTGGGGGCGTGGCATTAACACAATGCCTTTCGGGTTTCTGACCATTCATCCACGGGCTGACGCCCGTGGCGTTCTGGTGTGGGGGTAAAAAACGCGCGGCCTGTTTGGGCGAGATTATTGAGGAAAATTCCACGTCCAGTATCTGCGGCTCCATTGGCGAGCCATTCCACTACCGGGTGTTACGGTGACGGCGGGGTCGTGGTGGAACGTCCCAAAATGACGGTCACGTCAACCCCCGGCGTCGACGTCGCCACTTCCTCCAGCGTGAATTTCTGGTACCGGCTGCGCAGCACGGTCGTGATGTCTTCGGCCGCACCGCGCATACTGCTGCGGTAGCGAATGGTCATATCCGCGTAATCGAACGCATCGGCATTACCCGCGGTCAGCTTGTGGTATCCGGCCTGCTGCAGCTCCTCAACGACTTTGCCCGCCAGGCCGGCGATACCGCTGCCGTTGAGCACGGCAATCGCAATGGTGTCTTTTGCCGGTGCCACCACGGTCGGCGTGGTGGTAGCAACCGGTACCGGGGAAGCGGCCGGCGCTGCGGATGCAGTGGGCGACGCCGAAGGTGCGGGGATCGCGGGTGTTGGCGTCGGCGTTGGTTGCAAAGCTGGGTGCATTGAGCGCACGAGCAGCAGCACGGCAATAGTGATGGCGACCACGCTCACGACGATGATGCCCGAAAGCGGAAAGAAGCGGCGCCAACGGGGAATGACCGGGAGGATCTCACGACTGACATTCTTGTCGCCGTCGAGTTTACCCGTCCTCGGATCGGCCGCACCCTTGTCTTCGCCGCGCGTGAGTTCATTTTTACTGCCGGGAGGCACTTTGAGCATATCGTCTGTGTTAATCGCGTAAGGTTTTTTCAGCCGGTTAACTTTTGCCAAACGTTTCCAGGAAACTCCGCAACGCGCGGCGATCAGCGGGAGCGTATCGCCGGCTTTCACCCGATACTTCTGCCACCCCCGTCCGGAATGGTGCAGCTTGCGCCAGATAAACCAGCTGATCATCAACACGAGAAGTAAAACAACGACGCCAAGAACGTAGCCGGTTTCCGGCCAGGGCAGCACGGTGAAATGCAGCGGCTCGCTTTTGATCGACTGCGGGCCATCGGTCCCTTCGTAATCGAGTGTGACGTATGCCGTGAACCGTCCGACGTACGGCCGGCGCCAGCGCAGGTACGTCTCCACTTCTTTCAAACTCTCCTTGGTGCCGCGGGGCAGCTGCCACTTGGTCGGCACCACCTTGGGGTAAAATTTCTGTAATTCAAAAAAGGAAAAACCGGGAAAATCCACTCGGTCGGGGTCGCCGACGGGAGGTACCTTCACCAACCCCCAGCCATCCAGGTGTAACTTCAGTTCGGGAGTAATGGTGACGTTGCCTTCATTGACCGCGACGACGGTAAATTCATAGTACGCCAATTTGGGGTCATCACGGACGGTGAAACCGACGAGGCGGGCCTGACGGGTCAGTTTACCGGGAACCGTGTTATATATCCGCTGCCCTACCCGGGTCGCAATGAATGCGCCGGATTGTCCCGACGGCGAGCCTCGGAGTGCCGTCGCCTGCACGGTAATTGCACCCGCATGTTCACCGACATCCGCATCAGGTGGAATAGCTAAAATGAAGGTTATCTCGCGCATCTCGCCGGGAGCCAACGAGAATGTCGTAGTGGAAAGCTGCACCCACTTCCCGATATCATTCTGCTGTGCCCCGGAACCTTTCAGCCCGAACGCGCCGGTATCTGTGGGTTGGTAATCAACGGAATTGAGCATGAGCGCCTGCTCCTGGTCGGTGCTATTCTGCACGACCACCGTATCCGTCGTGCTCGCTCCGGCCGGCAACTCGTAGATAAACCACCCGGACGCCGATTGGTGCTTCATCCGAATGCCAATCCCGCCGAGGCTGAGTGCGAGCGCAACAGGGACAACGAGCACGAGGCCAAAAAAACACACCAGGCCAACGATCCACCGCCGGGCGCCAAACGTTTGATTTTTCTTCCCGTTCCGGGCGGATAGTCGAAGATGAAGATATTTTGGCATACCGCTATCGCACATTTAATACATTCGTGCGATACCTCGCACAAACCGTCAAGCTTAGTATACCAAAAAAAGGCCTGACCGTGGGATTCGCCTTGGGGATATTTACTGTACCAACCCGACGGGTTGGTGCAACGAAAATTTTTCATTTACGGTTTTGCCATAACCACTCAATGGAATATTTGCTCGCTTCCAGACAAATCGCAAATTTTCTCATCATTAAGTCAAAAAACCTCCCCCCTGTTCAGGGAGGAGGTTAATGAACTGTAATGCTATCGTCGGGACAAGTGTCCTATACTATTGCAAGTCGTACGTAATAACTGTCGTATATACGCTTGCCGACGTTCTGCCTGGGATGCCCTGGCCCCAATCCCATTCGGCCAGGTAATAATCGCCGTTCGCCGCCGACCCGGTTGCCGCGGTAATATCGGTGGTTTTGTTCGTGAAGCAGCGGTACGCCGTAGTCAACGTAACGGCGGCGCATGGGGCTCCGGCGGTGGAGGCGCAGCGATAACCGCCGCCCCCGGTGAAATCAATGCAGAGTTTTCCGCTGGTGGACGGCGGATCGGATACGATGTTGTACCCACCGATGTCCGCGGTAAGCTGAAACCGGTCTTTTTCGGTTGCTCCAAGCCAATAGCAGCCGGCCGTCGTGTTATCTTGGCAACTGACGTTAAACGTCCAGCTGCCGGCCCCGCCACGCGCATCCTGGATGCGGACCGATTCGACATTCGTTGAGGTCGTCGTCTGATTGGAAAAACTGTAGTTCACTGCGGAAAAAGTTTCCACCGTCGACGACGCCTGAATACTCAGAGAACCGGCCTGAATGTTGAGGTTCATGTTCAAATCCGCATTGCCGTACGCGTAGCGCGTGAACGACAGCAGGCTGAAAGTCATCAAACCTGACGCCAGCAGCGCAAATATCGGCAGCAGCGCCGCCCGCCGGAAGTAGTTGGACTGGCGGATTTTCTCGACGATGCGCGAGAAATCATCCGGCGTATAATAACGCCAGCCGCGGCTGTCGCGTTTAGCGGCAGGAATCAATCCTTGCTTTTCCCAGCGCAAAAGCGTGGTTTTGTCGCGATCCACGGCTTTCGTTAAATCATTGACGCGGTATTGCTGCTTCTCCATATTATTTTGATTTTTTTTAGAGATTACAAAGTATAAAGTGAAAATGTGATGCCGAATTGCCGCTCGTTTTGCGGCGCAAAAAAATGGCTTCCCAAAAGAAGCCAATACCACGATCTCGATTACGTCATAAATCACAACGCGTGAACTGACGCAGCTCCTTTTGGTTTTTGTTTTTGCCTCTCGATTGTCAACGGTTCTAACACTGCCTATATGCATTATACTGCAATTACTCAATATGGTCAACTGGTGATTTAACCAAAATTTGTTGCATAATACGCAATATTTTAGCTTAATTTAGACAAGAATTCCATTTATCCACAGATATTATTGATTGTTTCAAATATTATCTAAATTAATGGCTAACATTAGCATAAATATCAACAAA
Source organism: Patescibacteria group bacterium (assembly GCA_028712155.1). Classification (GTDB taxonomy): domain Bacteria; phylum Patescibacteriota; class Patescibacteriia; order Buchananbacterales; family GWA2-38-13; genus VMFR01. The sequence goes on from JAQTQO010000006.1 coordinate 10,296, forward strand.
TCATAATTATTATACTTTTAAGCATAATTTGACATTCATTCGTTGCTGTTGGTAATATGCAGTCTGCAAAGCATTGGGTAACGGTATATTGAAATACGTTAAAACCGAAGCACTGGTCCCTCCGATCTACGTCGGAGGGGTTGGGCCAGATGCGGTCCGCCCTGGGCGGACACGGCGATCCCTGCAGCAGTGGGGATCCGGCAGCCTCCGTAACCACAGGCTAACTGATATCGTCCCCCAGCGGGCGACTGAGTCAGTGAAAGGTCCCTCAATAACGGGACAAACAGGGGTGGCACCACGGCAAGTGTGAACTTCCCGTCCCTTCTGCATACTTTTGGTATGCCGAAGAGACGGGGAGTTTTTGTTTACTTGAAGTGTTCCCTTGCAATCATCTATGCAACGCATCAATTTCGTGCCATTACCGCTCCTGAAAGCTCACGAAAAAACTTCGCGCCGCCGCCTGCGCACCGTACGCCGCGCGATTACGTCAACCGGGTACTTTACCCATCCCATAATGGTAGACCGCAAAAATCTTGTCATTCTGGACGGCCACCATCGTACGCAAGCGCTCCGCGAGATCGGCGCCAAACGGATTCCCGCCTGCATGGTTGACTACCGCAGCCATAAAATCAGCGTCCGCGGCCGCCGAAGCAATGTCCGGGTGTCAAAAACGATTATCATCCGGCGCGCATTAGCGGGAAAACTTTTTCCGTGCAAAACTTCGCGCCACACCTTTTCTCAGCCTCCTAAGCAGCTACGCATTCGTCTAAAAACTCTGCTATGAAACATCTTTTCCAACACCGCGGAAACCAGTCTTGGTGAAACCAATACCTTTTCGAGTATTTTCGCTTAACCAATTTCGCTATGCCCATATTTTTCCTCAACCAAAACGACATTCCCACCCACTACTACAACGTCTTGCCTGACCTACCAAAGCCATTGCCACCGCCGCTCCACCCGGCTACAAAAAAACCGCTCCAGCCGACCGACCTCGCGCCGCTATTTCCTCGAGCGCTCATTCAGCAGGAAATGGCGCAGGAGCGGGAAATTGAAATACCCGAGGAAGTGCGCCGCGCCTACCAGCTGTACCGGCCCAGCCCGTTGATCCGCGCGCGGCGGCTGGAAATCGAACTCGATACGCCGGCCAAAATCTACTACAAATACGAAGGCGTTAGCCCGACCGGCAGCCATAAGCCAAACACCGCCCTTCCGCAGGCCTACTACAATCGACAGGCGGGCGTACGGCGCCTGACGACGGAAACTGGCGCCGGCCAGTGGGGATCGGCTTTGAGTTTCGCCTGTAACTACTTCGGTCTAGCCTGCACGGTCTACATGGTTAAATCGAGCTACGCGGGCAAACCCTACCGGCGCGTCATGATGAATTTGTTTGGCGCCGAATGCATCCCGAGTCCGTCGCCGCGTACGGAAGCCGGGAAAAAAGTTCTCGCCCAAGATCCGGAGACTCCCGGCAGCCTCGGCACGGCAATTTCCGAAGCCGTGGAGGATGCGGCCAAACATGACGATACCAAATATGCGCTCGGTTCCGTGCTCAACCACGTGCTGCTGCACCAGACTATTATCGGCCTGGAGGCAAAAAAACAAATGGAAATGGCCGGCGACGAACCTGACATCATCATCGGCTGCCACGGCGGCGGCAGCAATTTCGCGGGCATCGCCTTGCCATTCCTGCGGGATAAATTGTCGGGCAAACGACCAAAGCTGCGGGCGATTGCCGCCGAGCCGAAGTCTTGCCCAAGCCTAACCGAAGGACGTTACGAATACGACTTCGGCGACACCGTCGGCCTCACTCCGCTACTCCTGATGTACACGCTCGGTCACGACTTTACTCCACCGGCGATTCACGCGGGAGGTCTGCGCTACCACGGGGCCGCGCCGATTGTCAGCTTGCTGCACAAAGAAAAAATCATTGAAGCAGTCGCGTACGACCAGCAGGAAATTTTTTCCGCTGCGATGGCGTTTGCCAAAAACCAGGGGATTGTTCCGGCACCGGAATCCGCCCACGCCATTAAAGCGGTTTTTGACGAAGCGGAAAGATGCAAACAGGCCGGCGCAGCAAAAACCATTCTGTTCAACTTGAGCGGCCACGGCCACTTCGACATGGGTGCCTATCAGGACTTTCTGGCCGGCAACATCCACTGACCTTTGGGCGTCATTCACCTGCACCTTAACTTCAACGTATTGAGGAGACTACCGATGGGATGGGGATCATCCACGACCGCCGACCGACTCGCACTTCAAGGCGGAGCACGGTGTCCGGACTGCAAGGTCGGCACGTTATGCCTGAATGGCGGCGTGGCCGTACATGGCCACCGCATCACGACATGCGGGAGCTGCAACGCCGTGCGTTGTGCCCGTTGCGGCAAACCGGCCGCGCCGACCGAGGACACGGCGCAGGGGAAGAAGTACTCCTGCACCAGCTGCAAGTAGCCGCCAGGCAACCAGTCACGGGGAGGGGGTAGGCAACACCACCTCCCCTATTTTTATCCGTAGACAAACGCGATGGATTACAGTAAAATGGCAATATTATGGCAAAATCAACCATCTTATCCGGCATCCGACCGACCGGCGGGTTACACCTGGGTAACTACCTTGGTGCGCTCCAGAATTTCGTCAAACTCCAAGACGAATACCAATGCTTTTATTTCATTGCGGATCTGCACGCGCTCAACGAATCGTTTGACCCGCAGAAAAAATACGCCCAGGTGCTTGATACGGCGGCGACCTTCATTGCTGCCGGCATTGATCCCAAGCGCAGCACCTTGTTCGTGCAATCCCACCTGCCCGAGCACGCGCAGCTGGCAGTAATTCTATCCAATGTCATACCCGTCGGCTACCTCTTCCGCATGACCCAGTACAAAGAAAAGGCCGGCAAGCAGGCCCAGGGCAACGCCAACGCCGGCCTGCTGTACTACCCCGTGCTGATGGCCGCCGACATTCTCCTGTACCACCCGACGTTCGTTCCCGTCGGCGACGACCAGGACCAGCACGTCGAGCTCGCGCGCGATGCGGCCGGATTTTTCAACCGCCGCTTCGGCGAAACGCTTGTCTTCCCCAAGACGCTGCATACCAACGCGCCGCGCGTCATGAGCCTGCTGGATCCGAATAAAAAAATGTCCAAAACTTTGGGCGGCGACCACTGCCTGAACCTCGACGACCCGCCGGAGGAAATCCGCCGCAAACTCTCGCGCGCGGTCACCGACACCGGCGACGGCAGCGGCGCGGGCGCCAAGAACCTGATCTCGCTGCTCGCACACTTTGCCGATGCAAAAACGGTTCAACGCTTCAGCGAAGCAGCGGCGGCAAAAACAATCCGCTACTCCGAGCTGAAATTGGCGCTCACCGACAGCATCAACCGTTTTCTCGCGCCGCTGCAGGAGCGCAAAGCCCAACTCCTGAGCCACCCCAAAAAACTCGAGGAAATTTTGGCAACCGGCGATGCGCGCGCCGGCAAGGTGGCCGCCAAAACATTATCCGACGTGCTGAAAAAAGTCGGACTTTGCCGCTAGCAATGCTTGCGTTTGCCATTGGAATTTCGGCGTCCGCGCTCGCCCTGCTTGCGGTCGCGTTACTGGCGGGCGCAGCGATGAATCTGATTACCCGCGTCCCGTACGCGCCGACGCCACCCGCGCAGGTGGAACGCATCCTTGATTTCCTCCGGCTGCGCCCGGGGCAACGGCTCTATGATCTCGGATGCGGCGACGGCCGCGTCGTTTTTGCCGCCTCCTGCCGCGGGGTGATCGCAACCGGCTACGAACTCCAGCCCCTCACCTACCTGCGCGCCAAAGCGATGCAACTGGTGCGGTATCGGCCGGCGCACATTCACTTCGGGAATTTTCAGGACGCAAACCTGGCCGACGCCGACATCATTTTCTGCTTTCTGGTCGGCGCCGTCATGCCAAAGGTGGCCGACATCCTTTCGGCCAAAAGTCCAAGGGGTTGCACCATTGTCAGCTATGGATTTGAGCTCCCCGGCTGGCAGCCGGAAAGCCGTTTGGAATCAGCCCATGCCGGCGGAAGCGCATTTTTCATCTACCGTAAAAAATAAAGTCATAATTTCTTCATAAAAAAATATTATACTCAATATTATGCCAAGCATTTTTGCCAACGCCCTCGCCCAGCTGGAATCTGCCGCCAGACAGATGAAGCTCCCGAAAGAGATTTTGGCGGTTTTGCACCAGCCGCAACGGGAGGTCACCGCCGCCCTGCCGGTAACGATGGACGACGGCAGCCAAAAGATTTTTTCCGCCTACCGCGTGCAGTACTCCAACGCCCGCGGTCCGTATAAGGGCGGCATCCGCTTCCATCCGCAAGTGACGCTCGATGAAGTCCGGGCGCTGGCCTTTTGGATGGCGGTGAAATGTGCGGTCGCCGGCATACCATTCGGCGGGGGCAAAGGCGGTGTGATGGTCGACCCCAAGAAACTTTCCGCCGGTGAGCTCGAGCGCCTTTCCCGCGGTTACCTCCGCGCCTTTGCCGACGTGATCGGTCCCGAGCGTGACGTACCGGCCCCCGATGTGGGGACGAACGCCCAAATCATGGACTGGATCTCCGACGAGTACGCCCGCGTGACCGGCCATGCCCAGCCGGCGGTGATTACCGGGAAATCGCTCGATCGCGGCGGATCGCGCGGACGCGAGACCGCCACGGGCCGCGGGGGTTTTTTCATCCTGCAGCAGCTGGCGGAACGGCTTAAATTGAAACCTGAAAAAACCCGCCTCATCGTGCAGGGATTCGGCAACGTTGGCATGCATTTCACCCGGCTGGCCTGCCGCGACGGCTACCGCCTGATCGGCATCGCCGATTCCCGCGCGTCCATTCTCGCCGCCCCCGATCGTTCCCTCGACTACGCGGTCATTGCCAACGCGAAGCAGGATTACGGCACGGTTGACCCCTGCCGCTGCACGGCGACGAAGGGAAAAATCTGCCGCTGCCCCGACCACCGCCACCTCACCCCGGATAAACTGCTGACCACCGATTGCGACGTGCTGGTGCTCGCAGCGCTCGAAAACCAGATCACCAAGGCAAACGCCGGAAAAGTTAAGGCACGCATCATCCTGGAGCTCGCGAACGGGCCGACCGCGCCGGAAGCGGACGTCATCCTGGACCGGCGCCACGTCACCGTCGTGCCCGACGTCATCGCCAACGCCGGCGGCGTGGTCGTCTCCTACTTTGAGTGGCAGCAAAACCGCGAAAACGTTAGCTGGACGGAAAGCCAGATCAAGCAGCAGCTCCAGCCGGTCATGGAAAAAGCGTTTCAGGAGGCCTGGGAACTTTCCCGCCAGCAACGGATCAATTTGCGCGCCGCGGCGTTTCAGCTCGCGCTCACCCGCATTGCACAATCCATTCAGAAAAAAACCGCCTGAGTGTTTGGTCATTTCCCACGACGTAACAAAACCCCGGCCGATGGAGCCGGGGTTTTTGTAGTTGAAAACGCACAATATTCAGCTGGCCGCCGGTGCTCCTTCGATGACCACCGTTTCCAAACGAATCGGGTGGCCCAACCATGCGCTCGCAATCTGGGTAAACTGTTCGGTTTGATCAGTGACCAAAAACTGGTGTGCCGGGCCGCGAGTAATGCGCGCCGCGAGATCGGCATGCCGCACCAGGTAATCGGCCAACTTTTCGGCAACCACTTCCGCCGGATCGGGAACTTGGCACGCATGCCCCATAACCGCCGCGAATTCTTTGCGCAGCATCGGATAGTGCGTACAGCCGAGCACCAGGGTATCCACCCGTGCGCGCTTGAGCGGTCGCAGGTACTGGCGCAGGATTTTTTTCGTCTCGGGCCGGTTGCCCCAGCCTTCTTCAATGAGTGGCACCAGCAGCGGGCAGGCCGCCTGCGTGATATGCGCTTTGGGATTTAACACCGTAATCTCACGCTGGTACGCTCCGGAAGCCACAGTGCTGCGCGTGCCGACCACGCCGATGCGCGAGAACCGCGTGACGGCGGCCGCGTGCTCGGCCAACGGCCGCACGACCCCCAGCACTCTCGCTTGCGGATATTTTTTCGGCAGCCATTCCTGCTGCAGCCGGCGCAGCGCGACCGCCGAGGCGGAATTGCATGCGACAATCACCAGCGGACAGCCCCGCCGCAGCAAAAACCCCACCCCCTCGACGGTAAACCGGTAAATGAGATCTGCCGACCGGTTCCCATACGGGAGGCGGGCGGTATCGCCAAGGTAACACACCTGGTACTCCGGCAGACGTTTGCGGACGGCCCTGGCCACGGTCAGCCCGCCCAGACCGGAATCAAATATCCCGAGCATGCAAGTTATTGGATGACGGGAACGCTCATTCCCTCCGGCAGCGTCAGCTTTCCCGATCCGAGCGGATTGTAGCCGTTCTTGACCTCGTTGCCATCAGAGTACCCGTCGCCGTCGGTGTCCGGATTGTTGGGATCCGTGCCCAGCATTTGCTCTTGCTGGTCGGTGAGTCCGTCGCCGTCGGTGTCGAGACTGGCCGAACCGCCGCCGATGCTCGGTGCTGACAGCGCCTCGGCTTTATTCACCCACTCCGCGTACTCGACAAATTGCGTCGGCACGGCCGCCGCCGTGACCGACTGATTGACCTTCGTTATCCGCATATCCATGGTGACCGTCACCGTTCCGCTACTCTTTCCGCTACTCTCCGGCACCGTCAGGGTGGCCACCGCATGCAGCTTGCGCAAAATTCCATCCGGTTCCCCGGCAGAAACCTCTCCCTCCATGGTCACGGACTCAACGATCGGATTCATGATCGAGGTGAACATGGCCTTGATCATGCCCATGGATTCAGCATCGGTGCTGGTCGGAGACAATTGCGCCGTCTGCTCTTCCCATACGTAATCAAGGAACGCGCTGAAGAACGGCTTGAACTGCTCGCGGTCGAATTTGAACGTCACGCGTCGCGTCGCGACGTTATCCATCGTTTCGCCGGTTTCAATTTTATCACCCGTCAGGAACCGGTGCTGCTGATAGAGTTCCATCACGCGCTGCTGCTGGCGCGCGTCAGCGGCGGCTTGTTCCTTCATCAGCTCCGAGGTCACTCCGGGGAATGTGACCGTTTTTCCCAACTCCTCTGGATTTGCCTTCACCCATTGGTTTTCCAATGACGTAAGATCCATACCGGGCAGCTGCGGCAAATGCTGGAGCTGAAAATAGAAGGTATTTTTATCCTCGGTAACAAAGGTAAGCTCCGGAGCTATCAGCATACCGGCCATGGGGAGATTGAATTGCATCGTTCCGGAACCGCGGGTCGGATTTACACTCTCGGTATCACCAGACATTTTGAATGAAATATTTGCCTGACCATTGGGAAAACCGGCCTGAGCCAGCTCGTCTTCAAATGCGCTCTCCGGCTCGGCTTGCGCGTTTACCGTAAGATCAATTTCTCCGTGATACGACTGGACTTTCGATAAATTTGTGAACGCCTGCTCAATAACGGTATCCGGAGTTTCTACGACGGGGGACGGCGCCGGAGTCGGCGTTGGTGTTGGCTTCGACTGGGATTTCTGCCACTGCAGATACGCGAATGCGCCGCCGCCGACCAGCACGACGCCAACGACGAGAATTAAAATGAGTAAAATCATCCGGCCCCCGCGCTTCGACCCGCCGCTGAGCGGAGACACCGGCGTCGGCGTGACCGGTGGTTTTGATGATATCGGCATGGCCGGCAGGTTGAACGGATCGGTCGGAGCAGCAGGCGGCGTGGAAAGTTGCGGCGGGACGAACGTTGGTTGAGGCATAAGAAATTAAAAATCAATATTTATTAAATAATCTCACTCGGAAAACGCCGGCAATTTCCCCGGTCCGTTCGGGTTGTACCCGTTCTTGACCTCGTTGCCGTCGGAGTAGCCGTCACCGTCGGTATCGGCCACATCGGGGTTCGTACCATACACCGCGCCCTCTTCGAGGTCGGTCAAACCGTCGCCGTCACGGTCGCTGGTCATATCGTCACTGCCCGGAGTCAGCGCGGACGCCATTATGAGCTGTACCTGCATCGCGAACTCTCGGTACGACATGGCCTGACCCGGCAGCGTAACGGATACCGGTTCATTGAAGCGGCTGAACCGTGCGTCCATCGTGGCGGAAAAAGTTCCCTCGGAACTTCCTTCCTCCTTGCCCGGAATGACGTAGGTCACCCGGGCAGTAAACCGCCGCAGCTGGTTGTCCGGCTGGGTGGCCCAGACTTCGCCGCTGGCGGAAATCGCATCAATATTAATGATAGAGTCTGCGGACGGCTTCGGAACACCTTCGATGGAAACCAGCAGCGGAGCCGCCCACTCGTCCCATGCAGAATTGATAAAATTTTTGAACCGCTCACGGTCCAATGCCAGGGTCAACCGGCGAGTCGGTACGCCGTCAATCGGGTCAGCCGGATCGAGCTTATCGGCGACGATGAACGGATTCTGCTGATAAAATTCTCGCATCCGTTGTTCTAGGCTTCTGGCCTCCGCATCTTGTTGCGGCGTGATTTCGGGAGACATGCCCGGCAACGCCGCCAACTCCTCGGTGTTGAGACGTACCCACTGATTATTGATCGAACTGAAATCAAAACCAGAAATTTGCAGATTCTGCAGCCGGAAATACACGGTGGTCGTTCCGGTCTGCACCAACGACCAGCGCGGCGTTAACGCCACGCCATTGAACGGAATAGCGTCCGGCGTTGGAATGTTTACCTGTGCGGTAATTGCGCTGGCCGGCGCGGCCGCATCCAGGGAAACGTCAAAGGAGGTGTTCAGGGTGGCCGTCAGCTGGTTATCCGGAATGCGCGCCGAAGCGAGCTCCTGGGCAAGATCACTGCTGGTCGCGGCCTTAAGGGTGAGCGTCAAATCGTACTCGCCGTGGAAAGACTTCACTTCGGACCACGCGCTGATGACCCCCTGGAGAACGGAGTCGGGGGTTTCCACGCTTGCGGGTGTCGGGGGTTGACCTTTGGGCTGCTGATTGACCCAAAAGAAATAGGCGGCCGCCACACCGCCGCAGGCAAGCATGGCCACGAACACAATGAGGAGCGGAAAAATCCCCCGGCTGCTTTTCTTCAGCGGGCGTAACGTTGGCGGCAGGACGCCGGGATCGGGCGGCGGCGGGTTTGAGGGCGCGTTGAAAGGATCGACCGGTGCGGCCGGCGGCAAAGGAATTTTCAACGGCGCAGGGGTTGGCGGCATAGCCAAAAAAATTCTCGGAGGCTAAAAATTACTTCGAGCCCGCCTCAATCAATTCCGTCAGTTCATGCTGGACTTTGGCGAGCAGGCTTTGGGAGTCGGCCTCCATATTCAACCGCAGCAACGGTTCGGTGTTGGACGGCCGGACATTGAACCAAAAATCTTTCGCTTCTATGGTTAACCCGTCGAGGTGATCAACGCGCTTGGTCACCGGACGGTAGTGCTCCTCGAGGCGCTGCAGCATGGCCGCTTTATCATGGACCGTGAAGTTATGCTCGCCGGAAATGTGGTAGCGCGCGTACAGCGGTGCGAACAGCTCGCTCATTTTTCCGCCGGAACGGGAGAGCATCGCCAGTAGCTGCAGCGCCGGGATCCAACCGTTGTCCAGGTAACTGTCGGCGAACTGGTAGTAATAGTGGCCGGTCACCTCGCCCGCGAACACCGCATGCAGCTTGCGCATCAATTCTTTAATGAAAGAATGGCCCACACGGCAGATGTGCGGCGTTCCCCCGTGCTTGCGCACCTCATCGGGTACGCCGTGCGATGCGCGCAGGTCGTACACCACGGCACCGCCGCCGCAACGGTCGAGCGTTGCGCCCGCTAACAGCGCGGTCACGTAATCACCGGGTATGAAACGCACTTTTTCGTCGAGAAAAAATACCCGGTCGGTATCCGCATCCCAGGCGATGCCAAGATCCGCATGCTGTCGGCGTACTTCCTCTTCCCAATGCCGCCGGTTCTCCGGCAGCAATGGGTTCGCTTGGTGGTTAGGAAAACTTCCGTCTGGTTCAAAACAGAGCGGGATAATCTCGAGCGGTAAACCGGCAAAGATTTTCGGTGCGATTAGTCCGCCCATGCCGTTCCCGGTGTCCATGACGACACGGAACGGTTTGATGGCGGCGATATCGCAGTATGCCCGCACGGCAGCGGCGAAATCGTCCAGCACGTGCGATTGTTCGCGCACGGTGCCAGTCCTTTTTGCTTTCGGAAAACGGTTATCCTTTACCAGCCGCTGCAAGTCGCGGATGCCGGTGTCGCCGGAAACCGGCGCGGCATTCGCGCGAACCACTTTAAAACCGTTGTACTGCGCCGGATTATGCGAGGCGGTCACCGCCACGCCGGCATCAAAGCCGTAACGGCTGACCGCATAATAGAATGAATCGGAACTGACCAGGCCGAGGTGCACGACATCGGCGCCCTGATCGGTCAAACCGCGCGTGATGGCATCGCGCAAACTCAAGCTGCTCTGCCGCACGTCCCACCCCACCGCCACCGTACGCACCTTAAGAAACGTCGCGATGGCCCGCCCGAGGCGGTACGCCACATCTTCATCCACCTCCGTCGGGTACACCCCGCGGATGTCGTAGGCTTTAAAGATTGCTGGAGAATACCCCATGAGCGTGCGGGTAAATTAAGTCCCAATTCCGTGCTTCTTCATTCGCCGATCACCGCCATTCCTTGAGCTGCTTGGCTTTCATTTTTCCGATGGCGCCGACCCCCCACAGCACGGCGACCATTTTCAACAGCGCACCCACCGGACCGATGAAGCCGGTCACCGCCACCAGAATGCACAAACCGCACACCATCGGGGCGAGCAGCGAACCGCGGAACCGGCCGCCGGATGTGCGCGCGAAAATCCACATGCCGATCGCGATGCCGGCCACCACCTGACCCAGGTACAGCACCGCGAGATACGCTGCCACCAGCATCAATGCCAGCGGTATTCCGATGATGGTGAAGAAAAGCACAACCGCGAGCATCGGCGTCGCCACGGTGATGACCAACCCCCACGCCAGCGACAGCCAGGGCTGCCGGACCAGCGCCTGCTGCGCCAACTCAACCATATACCGCGGAACCAGGCTTACGAGCACCAGGCCAACCACAAGCATCCCGAACAGGCCGACGATGCGGTAGAAAAACAGCCAGGCAAATTGCTGGGCCGGCGTCGGTGACGACACCGGATCGCGATGCACGGTTCCGCTGACAGTCGCCGCGGGATCGCGCTGGAGCTGGCCGTCGGCGGCCGCCTGGTAACTGAGTGCACCTTCAAATTTTGCCGTCGCGGGTAACACCGCGCTGCCTTCTGCGCCAAGCTCCAGGTAACTGTCACCCTTCACCGTACCGCCGAGCGTTTGATTGCGCGCGCGCGTCGCCAACCCGCCGTCTATGGCTCCACTGAACGCCAATGACTCGGCCACAATATAGGCGTTCCGCCCGACATGGGCTGTCGTGTTCAACGTCACCTGGCTGCCCCAGACGTTCAGGTTCCTGCCCACGGTCCCGCCGATGATGACGTCCATCCCGGCCACGCGGATATTCCCTTCAACGGTGCCGGTAATTAGCAATTCGGACGCGGCGGCAATCACATCGCCGGAAACGTTGCCTGCGATAGTAACCCGGTTGCCCGCCACAATCACATCGCCATCCACGTTGCCCTGCAGATCGATGGTTTCGCCCATGGTGATGTAATCACCCTGCACGATCTGGTCTTTGGCAACCTGCAACGGCACGCCGGCGCGCCCGTGCAAAAAAAATGCCGCCAGTGCCGATGTGGGGAGAGAAATCAGCGCGAGCGCGAATGCGACTACCACCACTTTTCGGTTACGGAACTTGAGATTTCCCATATACAAATTAGTTCCCTCCGGAGTTATTCCACTGCTTTCAAAATACCAGATTTTACCGAAGATGCCAAGGCCATAATAATGTTGTCAATCAATCTTTTTGTTGCTACGCTAAGAGCATATGCACGACAACCTCATGAAATTCATTTCCGAAATTTACATGCTCAAGCGCAACCGCCGTGAGGGCTTTCGGCTGTCCGGCGTCGAGCACCCCGATTCGCTGGCCGACCACGTCACCATCACCGCGCAATTGGCGTTCATCATCGGCGAATTGGAAGGCTTGGACGGTAAAGACTGCGCGGCCGTCGTTCTCTTCCACGACAACGGCGAGACCCGAACCACCGACCAGCACAAAGTCGCCGCCCGCTATGTGGAACGCCACGACGGAGAATGGCGCGCGCTGCAGGAACAACTCAGCGGATTACCCGATCCCATTCGAAATAAAATCAAAGGGTTAGTTTCCCAAATTGAAGAGCGCAGCACACCCGAAGGCATTGTGGCCAAAGACGCCGATTGGATCGAAGCGGCCATCCAGGCAAAAATTTACTCCGAACAAGGCTACCAACTCCTCGACAGCTGGATCGAGAACGTCACCAATGCAGTCGAAACCAAAACCGCGAAAGCAATTATGGAAAAAATTAAAGCGACACGCGACTTCACCACCTGCTGGTGGCAGGGGTTGAAGAAGGTGACATATAAAAAAATGTGACCACCCGATATGTTGTTCGGATCCATTGAACTTCGGGAGTAGCAACGGTACGACAAACCGCCAGCGGCAGTTTGCCCCGTTAGAAGCAGAATGCCCCTCGGCTCGCTGCAGGGGGGCAAAAATAAATAACGAGTGCGCCACGCGAGCTTCTAACGGGGTTTGCCAGGCGGTTTTTGTTACCACGCCCTTGCAGCAAGGGAGTCCGCCCAGGGCGGACGACCGCCGGCGAGGAGGGCGCGGGAACAACCCCGCACCAAGTCAAAAATCAAGCTTGGGAAGTTGAAAATCGAAGCCGAAGGCGACTCCGCGCCAAAGGAATACCAGCCTCTGAAAAACATCGTTCGCGGACTTTGGTGCGGGGTAATCTCGAACTTGCCCATTCGTCCATACGTGCTAAGCTGCAAACATAACTCACTTGTTTCATGTTCCAGGTTCCATGTTCTATGAATTACTCCAACCTCCAACGCCACGACCCCGAGGTCATGGCCATCGTCAAAAAAGAAATCGCCCGCCAGCAGGAGAGCTTGGCGATGATTCCCTCGGAAAATTACGCCAGCCTGGCGGTGCTGGAAGCCATGGGCACGGTGTTGTCCAACAAGTACGCCGAAGGCTATCCGCACAAACGCTACTACACCGGCAACCAGTTCATTGATGAAATTGAAGACCTGGCGATTGCCCGCGGCAAAGAATTGTTCGGCTGCGAACACATCAATGTCCAGCCCAACGCCGGCAGCGGCGCCAACCTTGCCATCTACCTTGGCCTGCTGAAACCCGGCGACACCGTCATGGGAATGAAGCTTGACCAGGGCGGCCACCTCACGCACGGCCATCCCGTCAACATTTCGGGCCAACTCTACCACTTCGTTCAGTACGGCGTGCGAAAAGATACGGAGCTGCTCGACTACGACGAAATTCTTGCGATTGCCAAAAAAGAAAAACCGAAAATGATAGTGACCGGCGCCACGGCCTACCCGCGCATCTTTGACTTCGCAAAATTTCGAAAAATCTGCGATGAAGTCGGCGCGCTTTTGATGGCCGATATTTCTCACTTCGTGGGGTTGTCACTTTCCGGCGACCACCCCAACCCTCTACCGCACGCCGACGTGGTAATGACCACCACGCATAAAACTTTGCGCGGGCCGCGCAGCGCCGTCATTTACTGCAAAGAAAAATTTGCAAAAAGCATTGACCGCGCGGTATTTCCTGGCACCCAAGGCGGTCCGATGGAACACATCATCGCAGCCAAAGCTGTCTGCTTTGCCGAAGCGTCAAAGCCCGAGTTCAAAACCTACGGCCACCAAATCGCGCTGAACGCCAAGGCCCTGGCAAAAACGCTTCAGGCCGAAGGATTGCGGCTGGTGTCTGGCGGCACCGACAATCATCTGATGCTGGTTGACTGCGTGCCGCTAAAAATTTCCGGTCGCAAAGGTTCCGAGGCACTCGCGGCCTGCAACATCTACACCAACCGCAATACGATTCCTTACGATCCGGGTTCGGCCTTTGAACCCTCCGGCATCCGGCTGGGTACGCCGGCGCTCACCACGCGTGGAATGAAAGAAAAGGAAATGGCCCAAATCGGCCGGCTGATCGCCCGGGTCTTGAAAAATACCGCAACGGCGAGTACTCTGGAAGACGCAAAAAAAGAAGTCGCCCAGTTGACGCAGTCTTTCCCGATTTACCCCGAACTTACATAAATCGCTCCGGCACACTATTTCCGTACTTTGACAGGAGATACTTATGGCTGTACCTTCATCACCACGCCGATGCCACCGCATCGACGGCAAGGCGCTTGCCGAAGAAATTCTTTTGGCGCTGAAGCCAAAGATTGCGGCACTGCCCAACCCCCCGGGATTGGCGGCTATCCTGATCGGCGACGACCCGGCGTCCACGCTCTATGTCCGCAACAAAAAGCGGGCGTGCCAACGCGTCGGCATCACGTTCCACGATTACCTCGCAAACGACCGCTGCATGCCAAACGCCACCCAGGCGCAAGTACTGGAGGCGATCGCCTTCCTGAATCACGACCCGGCCATCACCGGGATCATCGTGCAGCTGCCGGTGCCGGGAGATTTTTCCGCCGACGCGCTCGTGTCCGCGGTTGACCCCAAAAAGGACGTGGACGGCTTCCACCCGCAAAACATCGCCAAATACTTGGCCGGACAACCGGTCATCGTTTCACCGCTCATTGCCGCCATCAAACAGGCGCTGGCGGCGGAGAACGTCGTACTCAACGGCCGCACCGTTGCCATTCTCGCAAAAGACGGCGTCCTGCGAAAAACTTTGGGGAAATTTTTCGTTGACGCCGGTGCACACGTTGCCGCTGCCGCACCGCGCGACTCCGACCTGGCGCAAAAAACCCAAGCCGCCGATGTGGTGGTCTCCGCCGTCGGCAAACCCGGCCTCATCACGGGAAATTTACTCAAACCGGATGCCGTGGTCATTGACGTCGGCATCACGCGGATGCCGGACGGCACCTTTGCCGGCGACGTAGACGCCCCATCCGTCGAGAAGGTCGCGTCCGCCTTCACTCCGACTCCCGGCGGCATCGGTCCGCTGACCGTCGCGATGCTCCTGAACAACGTGTACGAGCTGGCAACCGCATAAATACACCCATGCAATTACCCCGCCTCCTACGGGGTAATTTTTTTACCAATCCTCATTGGTCCAGCCGGACCAGGCACGAAATTTTACAGATTTTAACCTCCATGCGAAGAAACGCAAAAAATGTTATAATGGCTGTGGATAAAAACAACTTATAAAATAACGATAAAAATTATGAAACCGAGGAGGGGAAACAATCGGAACGGAAAAGTGGAGAACAAAAAGAAAAACTTTGTGGCCAATTTTCTGTTTTGGATGACCCTCATTGGCCTCAGTATCGCGGCATTCTCTGCGCTCATGGCGATTACGGAAATCACGATCGACTTTGCCACGACAAAAATCATCACGGTCTGGCAACCGCTGGGGGCGTCGGCGAACCCCTGCGCACCCGCCGGGACAGCGGGACAAGGCGCACGGTTGGCGCCGCAACCATACGCAACATTGCAGATGGGAGGATATACATTTAGTAACCCGGGCACCTGGCTGGCGCAAACACAGCCGACCCTGGTCCGTCTAAACCGCGTCAACCCCGCAGAACTCGTGGCCGTACCCAGCAGTCAGGTGACCTTCCTGTCACCCGAGGGAAAAATGGTCGCGACCCTGAATTGTCCAGCCCAGGAAATTAACTATCCGCTGGCAAATTTCTCGACGGAGATCCGGCAGTTTGAACGGGACGGGGTTATGTACACGGCGATCTTGCGCACCGGTTTAGCGAACGCACAAAATCCTGCGGCCGGGCGGGTCGCTTTCATCTTCGTGCAACCCGTCAACATATTCGAAGGGCTTGATGTCTCCTGCCAGATTCTTTCGACGCCCACCGGCGCGGCTGATATGGAAAGTTTCCGCCGCGTGTACCAGTCGCTACGCTAGTGATTTGCCATTTACTAAAAAAACATCGGGCACGATGCCCGATGTTTTTTTAGCGGATAGTATCAACTGCCCGAAAATGCCCCGCTGAGCGCAGCGGCGACGGCAGCAACCGCCGTTACGATCGTGACGGCCAAAAATACCGTGGTGACGGTCGCGCGGACGCGCACTTTGGTGTCGACGGCAACCAACCGCTTTTCGGCCGATGGGGGGATGTATATCATAGGAATCGTATGTCTTTGCCTGATGCTTAATCGGACGGGAAAAGATTTCACAACGGCTACGTCACGGTGAACGACGCACGGCGCTTGGAATTTGGCGGGAACGAACGTCTTTCACCTTACCGTCCAAACGCCTCGATGATGTAGGAGACAGCTTCTATGACTGCCCCAATAACCGCCACGGCGGTAACCACAGACGTTAACGCAAATACTGCCAGGGTCACCACGCGCCCGACATCAACCCTGGTGGCAACTTCAATGGAACTTTTTTGATCAACGGATGAGAGCAGCGGCATAGCATTTTAGTTGGTTTTTATGACTCCGCACTGTTCGTCGAGCTCAATGAAATGCTTCGCCTGGCCTCCGCGGAACGCCGAGCACTGATGCTCCGGCAGATTATCCACGGCCTGGCGCGGATTGTGCGCCACATCGCACACCCATTGCGGGATGCCGGGGATCGGATTGCCCAGACACGGCCCCGCCGACAAATCCGTCCCTTTCATCAGTTCGCTGCGGCAGACATCCTGGCACTTGATTATTGCGAGCTGCGGGTCCACCTGCTCAATTTTCGTTTTGGCCGCCCCCAAACCCGTCGCGGCATCCACCGCACTATTCGCCTCCTGATTTGCCTGTGGGCTGCAGCCAAAAAACAACGCGCTCAAAAAAATTATTGCAGAAATTTTCTTCATTTCTTCGTCCTCCCCTATCAATAAGTATAGCTGATTAAGATAAAAAAAGAAGGGGTCCGGACGGGCCCCTTCTGCATAGGCAGCGAGGATGTGCGAAGTGCGACGGTAATGTGCTACTCCATGAGGAGGTGGCAGATCTCCTGGTACCGCCGCGTGGTGTCGGTGACGACATCGGCCGACAGCTCCGGCCCCGGCGGCTTTTTGTTCCAGCCGCGCCTTTCCGCGAAGTCGCGAACGTGCTGCTTGTCGAGGCTGGGCGGCTTGCCGCCGACCGCGTACTGGTCAACGGGCCAGAAACGCGACGAATCCGGCGTGAGCACCTCGTCGGCGAGGACGATCGGCACGACACTCGGACTGACGGGCGGAACGCACGGGATTCCCCATTCGAACTTGGTGTCGGCGATGATGACCCGACGATCGTAAGCGTACTTGGCAGCCGCGCAGTAGATGGCGATAGACTGATCGCGCAGCTCGGCCGCGCGGCTCGCTCCCACCAGCTGCTCGAGCTGGGTAAACGTCACGGGTTCGTCGTGGCCGGTCGTTTCCTTGGTGGTGGGTGTGAAGATGGGCTTGGGCAGGACTTCGGCCTCCCGCAGACCGGCCGGCAGCTTGACGCCACAGACCGTACCGTTCTTCCGGTACTCGGTCCAGCCGGAACCGAACAGGTAGCCTCGCACCACGCACTCGACCGGGAAGATGGCGAGCTTCCGGACGATCATCGAGCGGCCCTCCAGCACTTCGCGGTACGGCTGCAGCGCCGGGGGAAAATCCGCGAAGTTCGCGGCTACCAGATGGGTCTGCAGTCCGGGCACGACGCGCCGGAGGTACCCATCCCAGAACACCGACAGACGGGTGAGTGCCTCGCCCTTGCCCGCGATGAGGTCGGGCAGCACGACGTCAAAGACCGAGATGCGGTCGGTGGAAACCACCAGCAGCGTCCCGTCCCCCAGGTCGAAGATGTCGCGGACTTTGCCGCGACTGGCCAGCGGGTAGGGCAGGTCACGAACCTGTTCCACGCGCCGGCGACCGAGCGTGACGAATTCTTTCACGGTTTCACCTCCTCTGGCTTCCGCCAGATATTTCCAATGGGAACGAGCGAACTCTTACGGAAGTGGTGAGGTAACATTTCTCACTTCACCCCGCACCAATGTTGCGGGTCATTCCACGGTGGGGCGCTGCGCCCGCAGCGGGGAGGGGCTATTCGCCCCTCGCGCCCCACGACTGCTGCCAACGGAAGATTATAAACCAACAGTTATGTAACAGAAATCGGCAACATTGGTACGGGGTTGTTTTCCGTCACGCAATTCACCCTCGCCTCGAAGGCTTTGGGATCTTACGGCCGGAAAACAAAAAACGCACGGCCACCTTACCAGAATGGCCGTGCGGTGTCAAAGATTTCCCGTTGCTAGCGATACGGAATCAGCCGGACTTCCCGGGGAGAATTAATGATAACAACGTTGAGTGAATAGGCAGACGTCGGACCGGTCCGATATTCAACGGTCCACTGACCTTTGGCGGTATCAGGTGTGGCGATCGGCGCGCGGAAGTCCTTCACTCGGTACCGCTGATTTACCATTCCGTCGGCAATCGCGATCGCTTCAGCCGCCGTGGTCGGATCAGGTACGGCATGGCCCGCGCAGGTGAACAAGCAGGTGAAACAACCGGCAATACTAGCACCATCAATGCATTGTTTCTTCAACATCGATCCGTCGCCACCGGCATCAACGCGATCAGCCGTGCGAATATGGCAATAGCCATAGGCCCCCAGCAGTTCGGGCAAAAGTGTGTTACATGCATCATCCGGCGACCGGTCGTCGCGGACAAAATCACCCTGCGCGACCGAACGCTGCACCGCCGTCGGCACGCTGAACGCACTGGAGGTAAGAGTGAATTCGGGAGAATACGCCATGGTTTGTAGTGTCGGATCGTTCTCCGGAATGCCGGTTGAACTATAGGCGATGGCTACCCGGTATCTCCCTGCCGGCGCCGGTTGGTAGATGAAGGTTTCCCGGTTTTCCCCATCTCCACAGGCGCTCTCCCAGAGATTCCACACCCGCGACTCGCTGACGCCCGCCGGGAAGGTCCGGTACCAATGGAGTGGCGCTTCGCAGAACGCTCCGCACGGACATCCGATCTGGTCAACCCCCACCCACTTGCCTTGATCCCACTGCTCAAGCGTATTATATGGCTGCCCTCCCCACACCCAAAGATCCTTTTCGGCATTATTACGAAACGTAATCTGTACCACTTCTCCTGGCTGATACGCGAGCTTATCGGTGGTGATGGCGATGGCACTCGACGGCGTTGGCGATGGCGTAGGAGAAAAAGCGGTCGGTTGAGGCATTACCACCCGCTGATAAATGAGCCCCGGGAAACCAACGGTTCGCAGGAACGCCGCGCACATCGGTCCGATGGCGAGTGACGCAACGGCTCCGGCCAGAAAAGCAACAATGATTCTCTGCGATGTTTTATGCATAGGCGAAGATTAATTATCATCTTTTTTCTCTACCGCCGGCTTTGCCAACGGTAATGTCACGGTCACCTGCGTGCCCGTGCCCTCAATGGATTCGAGCATTATTTTCCCTTTCATCAACTCAACCAGTTGTTTGGTGATCCATAATCCCAGCCCCGTACCCGGAATGGCGCGGGTCTGGTCGCTCGACACGCGGTAGAATTTTGAAAACAGCCGTTGCTGGTCTTCGGCGGAAATACCCAAACCGGTATCTTTAACCCGCACCCAGCCACCGGCTCCTGCTTTGACGCCCATGCTAACTTCAACGCTGCCCTTCGGAGTGTACTTTATCGCGTTGCCGATGACGTTGATCAGCACCTGTTTGAGCCGGTCCGGATCGGCTTGCACGCGCGGCGATGACCCCGATGCATCAAAATGAAGGGTCAGCTTTTTTTGTTTTGCCATCGGCTGCAACTCTTCCGTCACCGTTAAAACAACCGCAGCCAAATCGATAGGCTGGAGGTGCACCTCAAGTCGCCGTTGTTCAATTCGTGAAACATTTAGCAGGTCTTCAACCAGCTCGCCCAACCGTTCCGTGGAACTTCGAACGCGAGCCAATCCCTCCTGGAGCCGTTCGGGCAACGGCCCAAAATCTCCGTCCTGCGCCATGGAAACGTACCCGCGGATTGCGGTGATGGGCGTCCGCAGCTCATGGCTGGCGATTGAAATGAACTCGTCTTTCATCTGGTCAACTTCCTTAATCTTCCGGTACAACGTCGCGTAGCTCCACAGCCGCGTCGCCGCACCCAAAAATAGCACGGTGAGGAGTACCACAAAAATCAAGCCCAACATGGCGGATTTCCAGCTCGCGTCGGCTTGGCGATCCACTACATCCGAAGACATCTGCAGGCTGAGCAGTGCCACGCGCTCCCGGCGTCCGTCATTGTTCGCATCGGAAAAGAGCGGCAGGCTCACGAGCCAGTAGCGGCCGCGCGTGGCCGCCAACGTGGGGAGTATGGCGCCATTGGCGGGCGTCGCCAAAAAATCGGTCGCCAACCCTTCGCCTTCGGCCTGTTGCCAGGCAAGCGAATAGTAGGGCGCCGACACTGTCGCACCGACCGTTTCCGAATGGAGGCTCGCGGTTATCGTGAAACCTTCTTCGGTCGGGGTGAGGACGGTCACATCCAGAATATCCGGGTTGGAACTGCCGACGGCGGCAATCCGCGCTTGCAGCGCGGCGGCGTCCTGCCCCTCCTGCCACACCGAGGTGCCGAACACGCGCCCCAAAATCAGCGCCTGGCGCTGCAGCGTCACATCAATGGTTTCACTGTAACGGCTGATCGTGAGCACCGTCGCCACCACAATGGCGGTGGGAATGAAAATGATGAGCGCCAGACCGTAGATGATCTGAAACCGCTCGTTGGAAAACATCTGCTGCAGTAACGATTGGCGGGGTTTACCCACAAAAAAACGTTTTATGCCGGCCGTCGCCGGAGAAGATAGTACAACCCGAGGAAAAGCAGAATCCCGACGGACACCACCAGCGCGGTTAACGGCAGGTACGAACGCGCGGCGCTGACCGTCGGCGACGGCAGCGGTTGGCGCGCGAAGAGCTCCCGCGGAGAAGCGGCGCGGGCGGACCGCACAAAAAATTCCAGCGGCGTGCTGCGCGCAACGGCTTTGCCCGTGCCGTCGTTCACCGTGACGTAGACGGCGTGGGGGCCGTCCACGAGCGGCTGCCGCAGTGTATAGGTCCAGTTGCCATCCGCATTCACCTGCGTCGTCACCACCAGCGGCAGGTCACTGTAGATAAACAGGGCAACGACCTCGCCGGGCATACCCCGGCCCGAGATCTGCAGGCCCGCGCCGCCGGATGACGCAGCGGCCGTCGCGTCGCGCACGCGTTCGACCACAAAGTCGTCATCAATATCCGGCAGAGCGAGCGGCTGCTCCAACGGCCGGCCGGCCGCCAGCGCCAGCTCCACCGGCGCCGGGGTAACGGCCGGCGCACCGGTGCCGAGCGGGTTGAAGCCGCTGAGCACCTCAGCCCCGTCGGCGTAACCGTCATGGTCGGTGTCGGCGAGCTTTGGGTCGGTCCCAAGCCGCCGCTCAACATCATCCGGCAGTCCGTCCTGGTCGGCGTCCAAGACCAGCACTGCCGGTGCGGCCGCGCGCACGGTATCACTATCATCCACCACCACGACGCCCGAGGACGGCACCAGCCGTACGGCCAACGGGCTTTTAATGAGCACCGGCACCGCTTGCTCAATAGTCCGAACCGTCGTGGTAGACACCTGGCGTTCCGGCATTAACGTTATCGGCGCATTGAGGCTGGGCGCCACGATCGTCTGGAGCCGGTCAATGTTTTTTTGCGTATACAAAATGGTCGGGAAATGCCGCACTATGGCGTCTGCACACGCCGCCGCATCCACGCAGGAAACCCGGCCTTGAAACTGCGTGATCAGCGCGGTCGTACAGGCGGCTTCTTCCGGAATACCCAGCCGGGCGCACTCCGGTTTTACGTATTGCTGCCGCAACAACTCCGTGCATGCCGCCGAGGTCTTGGTTTTGGCCTGACGGCACGGCCACGGTTGATCCAACGCCGCCAAGTACTCCTGGCAAGCGACCGGGTCAACCAGCTGCTGTACCAAACACGCATCCGGTACGGATTTTATCTGCAGCAACCGTTGGCACGCCGCTCCCGCAACATTCGCAACGACGCACGGCTGCGGCACGGTCCGCGGTAGCTCGCCAAAACTCTGCTCAAAAAGGTACTGTTGACATGCCGCGAGGGTGGTGCGCTGCGCGGATTGACATTCCGCCGGAAGCTGTCGAACCGCCTGGACTTGCAAAGTAGCCAGCAGTTGCTGACAATCGGCTTCGGTGCGAAGGCTGCGGGCAATACACCGTTCATCCAGTGATGGCTGTGGCGTCACAGACGCTAGGGAAGGCACGTCTTCCGGGTTCACCGGTTGCGACAATGACGGCGAAACGGTCGGCATCGGCGTCGGAAGAATTTTCGGCGGCACGACATTTGATCCGCTCGACCCGGCGAGCGGCGCATACACTTCAATGGTCACCGTATCCACGGCCACCCGCGCACCATCGCTTGCCTGCAGCCGCAGCACGTAGGAACCGGATTGCGAGAATTTCACTTCGGTGTCCAGCGCCGTCGCGTTGGCAAAGGTCGCGATTCCCGGTCCTTGCGCCAATACCCAAAAGATCTTCAACGTACCCGGCGGTTTAGGCAAGCCGTCGTCGCCGGCTTTTCCGGAAAGCCGCACGGTGTTTGTCGTAACCGTTTGATTCGCCCCGGCTTCGACGGTTGGCGGCTGATTCCCGGTGGCCGGAGTCGGCTGGACTGCCGGCACCAGCGGTGGCGGTACGCCCAGGGAGTCTGCTGCCGCCACCGTTACCGGCTGCGGCGGGCTGATTGTTTCCGCCCCGTTCGCGGTTGCCACCGCACGCAGCTCATACGCTCCGGCCGGCAGCGTACGGGTATCCCACAGGCCCGTCCAGGTTGCCCCGTCAAACGTCGCCGGAACAACGCCGGCAAGTGCTCCGCCATAAATAAAGCGCAATTTTTCCACGGGTGGATCAACCTTTGCCACCACCTTTGCTTCGCCGCGCACCTCCCCCGCCACCGGTTGCAAAAAGGTAAATATCACGGACTTCGACCCGGCGGTATTTTGAGGGAGAACAACATCCGTGGTCGGCCGGGACAACGCGAGATACAGATCGACGGTGGCATGCCGGCCGTCCGTATCTTCTGCCTCGGCCGTAACTACGTAACTGCCGTTTACATACTCCGCCGTATCCCAATAAAATTGGAACGCTTCGATCTCGGGCACCGCAATGGCCGGAAACACCCGGATAGAATCCCCGCTTTTGACCCGAAAGGTAACCTGGCGAACCCGCGGGAACGGCACGTTGACTTGCGCGAACAGGTACACCGGTGCACCCACGGGACTGACCGGAGGTTTTCGAAAACTCACGACCAGCGGGGTGACGACGGTGGTGGCGGTATCAAGGATAGTCAGCGCAACGGTATTGATGCACTTGACGATCTCGTTTTGCACCGTTTTACCCGCCGCACTCAACACGTACGTACCGGCAGGCAGCACCGGGTATTGGAACGGAAATTCCCAGTGCAGGCCCGCGCCATCGGAGGATTTGGCCGTGAACGTCGCGTCCGGTTGCGTCGTCGTCTCCGGATCATCGAGAAAAAACCATACGGTTGCCAACGGCCCGGATCCTTCGGCGGAAAAATTTACCAGCGTCTTCCGTTCCGCCTGCATGCTTTCGCTGGGCGACGTCAGGTGGAGCGTCGCCGGCGGATTCACCGTGAGGCTCGAAGTTTCGGGAGACGGATCTTGAACCGGACCGCCGGCACCACCGCCGGTCCCCGCCGAACTTGGCGCCGCCGTACCCCGGCTGATGGTCACGTAGGCGTCAGTCTGCCCCACCCGCCCATCGCTGGTATACGCCCGGGCGGTAATTTGGTAAGCGCCGTCGGCAAAACCCGTAATGTTCCAGTACAATTTGTATAACGAGAGCTCGGTCGCAAAGTCTGCCGGATATTCCCATGACTGGGCACTGCCGTGAATAAAAAATCTGACTTCTTTAACGGCCGTCGTGTCGGCATTCACGCTGACAAACAGGTAGGTGCTTGCCGACAACGGGCTGCTGGGCGGCTTGACAAAGACCACTTGCGGCGCCGTCGGAGAAAAATTCGTTCCCTGCGCCCGCACCGTCGGAATAAATGCGGTAAAGAAAAAAATCCAGACGGTCAACCAAAAAATGACCGTCCGGAGTTTACCTTCGGCTGCAATACGGGTGCATCGTCGGAACAAATTTTCCATTTTTACTCGGTTGGTTTTTGCCTCCCGTTCTTGACGGAATGATGATACTATAGCACAATACACATCACGCGTAAATCATTTCCTCGCCCCGTGTATGTCATTTGCCATCGGCATCGTCGGCCTGCCCAACGTCGGGAAAAGCACGCTGTTCAAAGCGCTGACGAAAAAATCCGTTGATATCGCCAACTACCCGTTCTGTACGATCTCTCCCAACGTCGGCGTCGTCACCGTACCCGACGCCCGGTTAGACGCGCTTGCAAAAATCAGCCAGTCGGCAAAAATCATTCCCACGGTCGTCGAATTCGTCGACATCGCCGGACTGGTCAAGGGCGCCCATAAAGGTGAAGGGTTGGGCAATAAATTTCTTTCCAACATCCGCGAGGTGGATGCCATTGCGCATGTGGTGCGCGCCTTTACTGACCCCAACGTCATTCATGTCTCCAATAAAGTTGACCCGGCGTCCGATCGCGAAACGATTAACCTCGAACTGATTTTTGCCGACCTACAGGTGGTTGATAAACGTCTGGCCGAAGAGAGCCGGAATGCCAAAGGGAAAGACAAGGCCGCCATCGCCGCGGTCGCCGTGCTCACCAAGCTGAAAGCAACGCTCGAACAGGGTAAACCGGCGCGCGAGCTTGAACTCACCCCGGAGGAAATGCTGCTGATAAAATCGTTCAACCTACTGACGCTCAAACCGGTGCTGGAGATCAGCAACGTGGATGAGGACAAGGCCACGACCGACATTCCCGGTACCGTGGTGATCAGCGCAAAAATTGAAGCAGAGCTGGCCGACCTCGATGACGCCGAACGCGTGGCATATCTGAAAGAACTCGGATTAAAGGAAAGCGGCCTGGACCGGTTGACGCGCGCCGCGTACGAAGCCCTTGGGTTACTCACATTTTTCACGTCCGGCCCCAAAGAAACGCGGGCATGGACCGTGCGCCGAGGCGCGAAAGCTCCGGAAGCGGCCGGAAAAATTCACTCGGATTTCGAGCGCGGGTTCATCTGTTCGGAAACCATCAACTGGAAAGACCTCGTGGACTGCGGCGGTGAAGCCAATGCCAAGGCCAAAGGGTTGATGCGCACGGAAGGAAAAGAATATGTGATGCAGGACGGCGACGTGGTGGTATTCCGGTTTAATGTGTAATTTATTAAGTTACACTAATGCTTAATCGTATGGAGGAAAACCCCTCTAACCCAAAAATATTCAAACGGAACTGGAACGCTCTTTCCGCCATTGCAAACACATGCATGGTAATAGCGACCTTCGGAATTATTTACCAAGGTTATTCCGCTGCACGACAAAGCGAGAATAATACCAGACTACTCAACCGAGCGTATGTCAGCATCAGTGGCCCAGGGGAATTTAAGAATGGAGAAAGTGATTTTAAAATAGTTAACACCGGAAAAACTTTAGCAATAGACCTTAAGTATTCGGTCTTCTACCTCTACAATGACGGGGTAAAGAGATTCTTGAATCAAGAAGTACCAATTGGCGTGTTAAATCCTAACCAGATATCGAATCAGAAACTACAGCTTACCGATGATTTTGTCAAAGAGCTTCTCTCGTCCTCTAGCAAAACATTTTATACCCAGGTTTCATACAAAACCTACTACCAAGAGTGCGTCGGATTTAGGCTACCGCTACAATACGTGGACAATAACACCTTGCGACTCCAGTCCGTGGAAGAGTTCCCCTGCTAGGACTAAGATTGCATCAACAACAGCCCCTTCCCAGGGGCTGTTGTTGCTTGAAGCTTTAATCAACCAGTCAGATTACAGTGCACTGAAATCGCTTTCTGAAATTCCCAGGCCGAGATTGCGCATGATCGCGTAGGCGTCATCGGGTTTACCGAGGAAGTAGCGCTTGCCGTCCACCGGGTTGACGTACCACGCCTCACCCTTGGCCTGTACCTGCAGGAAAATTTTTCCGGCGTGCAGTTTGGCAAAGGCCGGATCAACCGGGAGCCGTCCGGTGCCGTTCGGGTTGGAACCGCTGGAAACTTCATCGCGATCGGTTAGTCCGTCACCGTCGGTATCGGCCTTCAGGGGATTGGTGCCGATCGCCGCCTCCAGCGGATCGGCCAAACCGTCGCCGTCGGAATCCGCGCCGCTCACCTCGGTCACGGCCACCGGAATTTTCTTGAGGTTGGCGTTCGTGATGCCGATGCCTTCTTCGCGCATGATGGCGAATGCGTCCGTTGCCCGGCCCAGGTAACGCCGGATTTTTTTGACCGGATTGATGTAGTAGGCTTCGCCGTGCACCTCCACGCGCAGAATGATGCGGCCGCGCAGGCGGTCGACGATGGCCATGCCGCGCACCTGCTTGATCTGCTGGGCGTAGCGCGGGTCCTGGCCGTAACTGGTGGTTAATGTGACAAGCGCGTCGTCGCCCGAAGCCGTGGCTGCGGCCGACGGTTCATCGGCCGGTACGGTGATGAAGTAAAGGTCCTCATCCATTTCGCTTTTCCCAAACACCCGCCGCAATTTCGTCAGGAAGTACTCCTGGGTAATGATCGCCTGTAGGGAATCTAAATCGGTAGCATGCAACTGCTGCTCCCGGCTCTCCAATTTTCCCGGGTTGACCGCTTGATTGTATTCGCGCAAAAACTTCGGCGCTTTGACTTGATGTTTGGCCAGCACGTAGATCAGCACCTCGGCGGTTTTTCCTGCCTCCGCCGTAGCGGGCTTGACCGACATCTGGGAAATCTTGAGCGGGTAGACCAGCGTGTCGGAGGCAAAGCTCAGCTTGAGCGGCTGCAAGTATCCCTGGTAGAGCGGAGCATTCGTGGTCAGCACATTGAGCCGCACCTGGATATCTTCCATGCGCGTGGAAATCATTTGCGTCCACATGGATTCACGGTAGCTCCTGGTTTGCGCGACTTCCGATGCGAATGCTCCCGCGTCCAGCACTTTCATGCCCGGGTCGAGCTGCTGCATCAATGTTGCGGCCTGCTGGTAAGCCGGAAAATCATTGTCGCGCAGCGCCTGCACGTACCGCGCCGCCAGCCGTTCGGAAAAATTTTCATTCGTCACGGTTGGATCAATTTTTTGGAAATCGGCAAGCAGTTTGGCCGCCAGCGCCGACGGGTCAACCTTGACCGCCGTGAAGTACCACTCCTTCCCGACGTACCAGTCGAGCAAGTCTTTGGCCTCGGTAGAAAGCACATATCCGTTCTGCTGCAGCCAGACAAAAACATTATCCTCTTTTGTCGCTGACAGTACCGTGATGTTATACACCCCCAGCTGTTTTTGCTCATGCACGACAATACCGCCGGATGTTTGCGTGGACGGCGCGGCATTACCCAAAGCATCCGAACGTCCCCACTGCGGCTCCGTGGTCAGGCTGGACAATTCCTCAAAAAGATCATTGGGCGCCGCGCTGACGTTCGGCAACGCCGGCGTCGGAATGACCCAGACAAAATTCCGCGCGCTCCCCTCATAATTAACTTTCAGGTAGAGATCTTCTTTCCCCTCATTTTGCACCATCAGCGCCAGCTGCTGCGGTTCATACACATCCTGGGTTCTCCAATCCGGCGGGATCATACCGCCATCGGCCATGCCGGCGATCGGCAGGGCAAGCGCCACCGCTGCGAACGCCACGCTCGCACAAAATTTTTTATTGACCATATGCACTTAGTGCTTTACGCCGCCCCACTCCACGACCGTGAAACCACGGCGCTGCGGGGTAATAATGCGCGGCGGGTTTGATGGTTGCGGCGCGGATAAGCCTTCGTAATCCATCAAAATGCGGATGATGGTATCGGGTTGAGGCGTAACATTGAGCGGCGCAATTTCGTTCATCACGTGCGTGCCGTGAAAACCGATTTTGTAGTACGGATGCTCCGGCGTGAAGTACGGTATCCAGTACTCAAGGAATGCGGCGGTTTCCGACTCGTTCAAACCCAGTTGCGGCAACGTACGGCGCAGAAACGGCCCCGCCTCCGCCTGCGCCACCACCCAATAATTTTGCGGCGGCGCGTACAATCCGCCACGGCCATCCCACCACAAATAAGGATAGGTCTTGTCAGAGGTAATTTCCGTGAGCGTACCACCCGGTGCAGCCATCACTTCCCAGCCGCTATTGTATGGCGGCTCGGTGTACGTGAATCCGCCGCGCGGAGAAACCTCGACGCGCACGCGCTGGGTTTGCAACGGGTAAAGGTAGATCGCCGGTTTGGCGCACTCTGCCGGCGGAATAAATGCATCCGCGGTAAACCGAATGAGCCGACCCAGTTTATCCTGCCAAAAAAAGATGGGGTGTGAGAGGATGAATTCTTCATACGATATCTTGCTATCCGAGAACGGCACATACAACGCGGAGTACATTTTCTCCAGCTCCGGATGTTTTAGGTCGGCATACTCATAGATTCGATCCCCGTTGCCGGCGACGCCTGCCTGCGCCAGATCCTCACGCTGAACCCCGTACACCACATCGGCGTAGTTACGCGTTCCACACCCCCCTTGCGCCGAACTCCGATATTCATCTGTGCTGCTGCCATACCACCACGTCAAGTGAAATCGGGCATTGCCCAGTGCGTCGGCGTATTGGAAGGGAATAGCGGGCGAATAGTAAACCACGTGCTTGGTAACACTCTCGACGAAAAAAACGTGGTATTGAAAGTCATAGTACAAATCTCCAATTGCCGTGTGGAGCGAAACATTCCGCACAAGATGATCTTTAGGGAAAATCTTCCTATCATCAAATACAGGGTAGGGAACGCGGTCCAGTATAACGCCATCACTCAGGTGTACCTGAGAAGGATAATCAAGATCTGGAAAACGGTAAGCCCGGTCTACTCGCAAACCTGGATCAAAGGTACTTTCCTCATCTACAGCATCAAATGGGAACTGCACCAGGAGTGTCCCTTTGTTCGTCACCGGATCACGAGCAAAAAACTCATAATACACTCCCATGCCCGGGACACCCAACATCACGGCTTGCTGGCCCGCATACTTTCCGGTTTTAAAAGTGCCAATCTGCTCCAGCGTATAGTCGATATACCAGGAATTATCCAAATCCTCCCCGGCCATTTGGAAATCCTTTTCCCCGCGCGAAGAACGATAAGGATTCTGATAGCCCAATCCCGTCATCACGGCAGCGTCAATGGAAACGGGTCGGAACTCACCAAACCACTCCACTCCAGAACTGCGACCGGCAAGGACAAAAGACTGATTGCGCGCTGCGTAGATGCTTGGGGTAGTCAGCAGGAGATTTTCTAAATCATCTGCATTTTCAGTGATAAACAGACCGAAGGAGTAGGGATCGTCAGCAACCATTTTGACCACGCGGCTAGGGATAACCGGATTGGCGGGAACACCGGCGTCAACCGGCGTTGGCGATGTGGCTGGTGTCACTGCTGGCGATGGCGTCAGCTCAGGTGTCGGCAGCGGCGAAGCGGTGGAAGCAGGAGACGGCGACACTTGCCCGGGCTGCAGCAGTCCGATGGTTTGCGTTAACTGCTGGCGCAAACGGACGATCTCCTGCCCCTGCAGGTACGCCCATACGCCGACACACCCCACGAGCGCCACGCCTAGTGATGTCGCGATAACCGTGACCAACGACTTAACCCATTTTTTCATAAAATTTGTTGGTTATTCTTGGTTTGATAATACCATTTTTCCCTGCCGCAGACTACGTCCCAAATCCGACGGCCCGACGAACGTGTCGGCAAAAAATTGCAGCGTGGTGGAGGCGTACTCGGGTTCGGCCACTCGCACCTGGCCGGCGAGCATCTGCACGGGCAAAAGGTAATAGGTGGCGTGTGTACCCTCCAAACGCGTACCTAGCGCTGCACCCTGCTGCGTACCCACCGACCAGTCCTGATCAAAGATAAAATTGCCCAGTGAATAGAAAATCGCCTTGTCTTGGTACACCTCGACCGGCTGCAGTACGTGAGGACCGGAACCGACGACCAGGTCCGCCCCCGCATCGATCAGCCCGTGCGCGATCGTTCGCTGCCTACGGCTGAACGCGCGATCATATTCAATACCCCAGTGCATATAGACCACCGCAAACGTCGAAGAAGAAATCTTCTGCAAATTTTGCGCCGCCGCAAAATAATCGACGGAGGAAGTATCATAAATTGCCGTGAGTGCAACGCGTTGGCCGTGGGCGGCAAGAGTGAGCGCTCCATCCACCCGGCGGGGGTCGCCAAAAATTTTTCCGCCCGCCCCGCTCAGCAGCATCCGCGTGGTCGCCAATCCGTCCGCGCCCATATTCTGGGTGTGATTATTTGCCAGGCTGAAAATCTCCATGCCGGACTTCCGCAAAAACGGCGCATACGCGGCATCGAAGTTGAACGTCACGTTGTTGGGATCGGTGGGAGAAGCATGGTAGGCCAGTTTCGTCATCGGACCTTCGTGATTGACGATGGTGAAGTCGTCTCCGGTGAGTACGCGCGGTATTTTTTCAAACGGGTAATTGAGCGTACCGGCGCGCTTGGCATTCGCATAAACCTTGCGGTCCAGCATCACGTCGCCGGTAAACGTCAGGCTCAGGCCCGCCGCGGGTTCGGGCGCCCCCTGGCCGTACGCACCGGTGACATAGCTGGTCACGGCCGGGTAGTTGCCGGCGGGATTGAGCGTCGCGCCGTTATCGTTGGCAAACAGCGTGAAGCGCTGCGTACCGAATTTTTTCATCGTCAAAAGAAACAGACGCATGGCCGCAAGATTGTCAATTTCAAGATCGGCAATCGCGGCGGGGTCAGCTGCGGTGAGCGCGGTCAGTGACGCGCGGTCATGGAATTCCGCCCACTGGGCCGGCAGCTCGTGGGAAAAATCCAGTGACAGCACCACTAATGTACCGGTTGGCGGTAGCATATTGACAATCGTTTCCAGTACCGCGGGATCCGCCCCGTCGCGGACGGCCACCATGAGCACCGGGGTATCCGGCAGGTAGCGGGCGAGGAACGGCAGGTGCAATGCAAGGCCGTGCTCGCGCGCTGCCTGCTCGGCGGTAAAGGCGGGATACTCGCGCAGCGCGGACGGGACGCCGGCGGACGGCACGATGCCATACGACGTCTGCGTGCGTAGGGCTGCCCAATGGATATCGCCGTTACCCTGGGCAAAATGATCCGGGCTGATGAGCACGACCTGCCGGTAGGCGCCGGGCCGCACGCGGGCGTAGGCGTTCGCAATCAACTCGGCGGCCAGCGCATGGTGGGGCACCACGATTCCCGACGGGGTAGACGCGGGAAGCGCGAGTGATTCCCGCGGCGGAAGGGTAAAGGAAAAATCGGGAATGGTGAGCTCGGTTGCCGCCGTTGAGGAAGGAAGTTGCGCGGCCAAAACCGGCGGAGACGCCCGAACCGGCGTATCTTGGCGCGCGCAACCGGAAAAAACCGCGGCGGACAGAAGGATTACCGCCCCGATGCACAACCGGCGCTGCGCGATTATGCCCGCTGCCATACCGTGAGTTGCCGGACGACGTACTGCTCCGGCCGCGCGTAATCCAACGGCCCGAGTTGCTGGGCAAACCCGAGGCGACGGATATCGTCGGCAATCGGCAGCGTCATCAGCTGCCGGCCGGTCGCAAATGCGGGCTGCGCGAACACGACGCGCCCGCCCGGTTTCAAAACGGCGTGAAATTCATGGAAAGCTTCGCGGTAGAGCGCAGCGAGCTCGCGCAAGGTGTTCTCCAACTGGGTCTTTGACTCGCGGCCGCGGCGCGGCGGTCCGAGGTACGGTTCGGTCACGACCGCATCGAAGCGCTGCGCGCCAAGCGCGGTTGAAATTTTTCTCGCATCGGCCACCTGCACCTGCCAGTGCGCGGCTGCCGTCGGGTATTGCCGGGAAATCCATTGCAAATTACCCAGTGACTGTGTGACCGCGCGTTCGGAAATGTCGGTGCCGGCGACCGTGCCGACGCCGGCTAAAACCGCCTCGGTCAAAATCGTACCCGAACCGCAGAACGGATCCAGCAGCGACCCACCGGCCGGCAGGCGCGCGAGATTGACCATGATGCGCGCAAGCTTCGGCGGCAGGGTGCCGGACTTCAGATCGCGGTGCGGGCGGCCGACATCACGGCGCGTGAAATCAACAAAATCCTGCACCGCCAAAGTTCTTGCCAGGCTTTGGTCGGGAAGCACGAGATACTCGCGGCAATGATTCTTTCGCACCACCACTGCAGAGAGCTGCGCGTCCTGCGAGGTCACCAGCCGGCAGGACCGGCCGCCGGCTTTCAGAATTTTTTTTACCTCCAGACCCGCTGCCAGCCGCCGCGCCGCCGCTTTGGGTTTCCCGTACCAGCTCAAACCGAAATTCAATTTTCCCGCCGCGTCGGCCTCCCGCAGAATATCTTCGGCCACCGCCGCAGGTGAAAACTCAGGCGCCATGATGACGCCGATTTTCACGGTACCGCCAAGCCTTGCCAGCAGTTGGGCGGATTCCGCTGCCGCGCGGTTCAATCGCAAAACATCGGGTGAAAGCAGCGTTGCCGGCGGATCACCGAGCACCGCGTTAATTTCCGCCCGGGAAAGTTCCGGCAACCGACCCAGAATGAATACCGTCGCCATAAGATAAGATAGTATGTCAGCGGCAGCCTCTTGACGCCGCGTCGGGCGTTTGATAACGTATTCCCACGATACTTCGGAGAGTAGCTCAGTCTGGCCTAGAGCGCCGGTTGTTAATCCGGATATCGCAGGTTCGAATCCTGCCTCTCCGACCAGGCCGGTCGTGGTAAAGGTGCGGGTGTATGCACTCCGGGCACCTGTTATCATCGACCGGCTTTTCTTTTTGCCCAGCCTTGACATCGGGAGCACCTTTTGCTACCCTCACTATACAATACAACCTAAACCTTTCCCATGGTCCCCTCCGGCGAACGCCTGAGGAACCGTCCCTGGGGCGAATGCCCGCCGGACAAAGGTTATCAACGGGTGCGCTGAAGTTCAGCGACCCGGTGTAACTTATGCCCGGAATCATCCGGGCTTTACGTTTAACGGAATCCGCTATGAACACGAACCGTTACGAACTCACGTACATCGTGCCGACCAAGTACGCCGAGGACGAGCTCGGCGGCGTCATCGCGCAGGTGCGCGAGCTGGTCGCCAAGCACGGCGGCAAAGTCACGTTCGAGGACAACCTCGGCAAGAAACGGCTGGCCTACCCCATCAAGCAGGCGACGATCGGCTACTACCTCATGGCCCACTTCGACCTGGATCCGGCCAACCTCAAGGCGCTGAACCGCGACCTGCGGCTCTCGAGCGATGTGCTCCGCCACCTCGTCGCCAAGCGCTCTGAGGTCGTGCACAAAGTCGCACCCGCTCCGGTCACCACCGCGGCGACACAGGCCACCCAGGAAGTGCGCAAGCAGGAAGAGCAATCCCAGGCCAAGCTCGCCGACCTCGATCGCAAACTCGACGAACTGCTGACCAAAGACATCATCTAATACGCCTTCCCTATGGATCTCAATAAAGCGATGGTCATCGGGCGGCTGACGCGCGACCCGGAGACGCGCACCACGCCCAGCGGCGCAACGGTCACCACCTTTTCCGTCGCGACCAATTTCTACTGGAAAGACCAGACCGGCAACCGCCAGGAGAAAGTGGAGTTCCATAACATCGTGGCCTGGCGCAAGCTCGGGGAAACGATCGCCCAGTACCTCCGCAAAGGCAGCCGCGTCTTCATCGAGGGCAGGCTGCAGACCCGCACCTGGCAAGCCCAGGACGGAAGCAACCGCAACCGCACAGAAATCGTCGCCGACAATATGGTGATGCTGGACCGGCCGACCGGTGCCGGCCGACCGCCGGCGTCCAGTCCCGAACCGACGGTGACCCCGATCGAATCCGCTCCTCCGGCGGCCGCCCCGGCCGGCGATGCTACGCCGTCCAATCCCGGCGCGAGCGACGAAATTAAGGTAGAAGATATTCCATTTTAATCGAAAAACATTATTCTTATGCTCCGACAAAAACCCGCACCCGTCGCTAAAGACCGGTACTGCCACTTTTGTGCCCATAACATGCCGGCCGTCGACTTCAAAGATATCCAGCTGCTCCGCCGCTACACGTCTTCCTACGGGAAAATTGTGCCGCGGAGAAAAAGCGGCGTCTGCACCAAGCACCAACGAAAGCTCGCGACCGCCATCAAACGGGCGCGGATCCTGGCGCTCTTGCCGTTCACCACAAGATAAACGTAAAGCGTAAAATGCAAAGCGCACAAGAACGGCCGATGGTTTTATTTTTTTCGCTTTGCGCCTTGCACTAATCGTCTATGTCAGTTCTCTCCACCCTCAACGACATCAAGCTGGGCATCGCCATTGTCTACAACGGCGAGCCGTACGTCGTGCTGACTGCCAACTTTGTCCGCATGCAGCAGCGCAAACCCGTGATGCAAACCAAGCTCCGCAATCTCATCAACGGCAAGGTGCTGGAAATCACATTCAAACCCGGCGACCGCATCGAGGAAGCCGAGGTCGGCCGCAAAGACGCGACATTTTTGTACACGACGGATGCCGAGGTCCACTTCATGGACGGCGAAACGTTCGAGCAGATCAGCCTGCCGAAAGCGGATGTAACCGCCAGCCTGCCGTTTTTGCGCGAGGGTACGCCCGTACAGCTCCGCACGTTCAACGAAAAACCGATCGGGCTTGAGCTGCCGGCCAAAATGGATTTCAAAGTGACCGCAGCGCCCGAGGCGGTCAAAGGCGATTCGGCCCAGGGCCGCGTCACGAAAATCGCGACCATTGAAACCGGAGCGGAAATTCCCGTGCCGCTGTTCATCAACGAGGGCGATGTCATCCGCATCAACACGCAAACCGGCGAGTACGTCGAGCGCGTGAACAAATAATTGTTTACTTTGGGCATGCAAAAAGAGGCGCCTGGCGCCTCTTTTTTGGTTGGTGTTACTCCGGCTTCAGGCGCCGGTACGGCAAAGCCGCGACTTCGTCTTTTGGCAAGGTGAGCGCAAGCTGCTGGACCATGGCGTACACTTGCTGCGGTTCAAGCAGATAGCGATAGCCGCCGCGAACGTAGTAGGCACGGCCGTCACTGGCATCGACCAGCAGCCAGCCTTCGGCACGAGACGCAAAGTTGCCCCTGGCTGGTACGGATTTCACCGCGGCCGAACCGTTGGCGAGCGGAATGCTGCGGATGGCGGAATGTCGGACCACCCCGCCGGCGCGATTAACCAGCAGCCACACGACCGTTTCATCGGTCACCGGTATGCGGGTGGCGTCAAGCGGCGTCACGTAGTACATCGCGCGCGGCAAATTGGCCACCGCCACGAATTTCCCCGCCATCTTCGCGCGCAATTCCGCGCTCAATAGTACGGTCGCCGGCGGCAGCAGAGGATCGTACCCCTTGGCAAGTTCTACGTCGTCATTGTAGCCGTCGCCGTCGGTGTCCGCTTTTTGAGGATCGGTCCCCAACAACAACTCCGATGCATTGGAAAGCGAATCGCCGTCCGTGTCAATAAGTTCGAGGAGATTTTTTTCTGCGGCGGTGATTGGCGCACCCAGAGGATAACTGTTCAAAATTTTATCGGTCAAAACCACTGCGCGATCAACGGGTAATTGCAGCTGCTTGGCGAGCGCGGGGCTGGAAATTGCCCGCCGGGTGCCGTCGGGAAAAATAAGGTAAAGCCGCTGGCTGGGCGTCCCGCGCACGAGCCACGCAAAACGGCGCTCCGCCGCCGATACGCCGTTGCCCACCACGCCAAAGACGATCGGTGCGTTGACCTGCGTCACGCCCTTCTTGGGAGCGACGCTCAGCAACACCGGCGCCGTCGCATTGCCGGAACGGTCAAGGGCGGAAACCGTGTAGGTGTAGGTGACGCCATTTTTCACGGTCAGGTCCGTGAACGTTTCATCCCGCCCTTCGTAGACCAGGGTGCCGCTGGCGGCGACCGGCGGCGTGAGCCCCAAAGCGCGCAGAATTTTCACGCGCGCGAAGTCGGGATCGGTGGGGTTCAACCAGCGAATGGTCACCTGCGCATCGGTGCCTTGCGCCTGCACCTGGGCGGGCGTCGCAGGCGCCGCAGCGTCGTTCAGCCAGTAGACCGTGTAGCCGGTGACCGTACCGTCAGCCGCCACCACGGGCACCGACACGGTCCCTGGCTGCGTTGACGGCGTGGGGCTGGCTTCCGTCGGAGCCGGAAGCATGGTTGCCTGCGGGATATTGGACAGCGCGGAAATGTTATCGGCCGCATCGGTTGACGTCATGCCGAAATAATACGTCCGTCCGGGAACCAAGCCGATGGAAATGTACTGGGATTGGCGCGCCCCCAGGGCGGCCGGAATTGCGCCCGATTGCACGCGCGTTGCGGCAGAAAAATTCTGTGCGGTGAGCGGTGCCGTGTGGTAGCGGATGTCATAGCTGACCACCCCGCTGGCGTCAACCGGCGCGGTCCAGCTTAAAACCAGCGCGGTTTGCCCGACTTCAGAGATGGTCAGATCGGAAACTACCGGCGGCGGCGTGCGGTCGGCAACCGTCGGCGCCAGGGTCCGCACGGTAAAATCTTGCGACTGTGCGAGATTGCCGGCCGCATCGCGCGCGGCAACGCGGTAATGGTAGGTGTTGCCGGGCAGCAATCCCGACAGGACGGCGGAATGAGCGGTTGTCGGGGTCGTTTCGAGCGGCGACGTCAGTCCGTAGCTGGTGGTCAAACCGTACTCGACCTGACCGGCGGAGGACTCACTGGAGTGCCAGGTGATTACGACGCTTGAGGCCGTCACGGTTCCGGCGGCAATCTCGGCAATGGTCGGCGGTGTGAGGTCGGCTGGTGGCGGAGTAATGATAATTTCTGCAGGCGTTAATTGAGAGATATTACCCGCAGCATCAACGGCGGCAACGATGTAGGCATAGGACGTCAATGCCGCCAGATTGGCGTCCGCATAAGTCGTGGCAGTCACGGTCAGCAGCGTAACGCCGTTGCGATAGACGCGGTAACCGGTCACCACGATATTATCCGTTGCAGCCGTCCACGCGAGGTTCACTTGCGTCGGCGTGGCGAGCGTAGCGGTCAACCCGGTGGGTGCGGTTGGCGACGTGGTATCCGATCCACCGGACCCGGGGGTCGGTGTGGGCGTCGGCGTCGGTACCGCCGGAGGCGGATTTGCACCGCCATTGCAACTCTGCGTTTCTTCCGGTTTACCGGTATTAATGCCGCAGACATTCTGGTCGGTGCAACTTCGCGATTGCGCGCCGTTGGTACAAGCCGACCAGGCCGCGCAGTTCCAGTTGGGCGTACAGGACGCCGGTGTCGGCGTTGGGGTCGAGGTTGGTGTCGGCGTTGGGGTGCTGGCGGGCGGGGTACTGCAACTCTGGCTTTCGGTCGGTTTGCCCGTGTTCGCGCCACAGCTGTTCCGATCGCTACACGTACGCGCCTGCGTCCCGGCCGTGCACGCGGACCACGCCGTACAGTACCAGTTTGGCGTGCATGTTGGAGGAGTAACGGTACAACTTTGGATTTCTGCCGGCCTGCCGACGTTAGTGGCACAAGCATTCAAATCCTGACAGCTACGCGTCTGCAGATTACTCACGCAGCTTGACCACCCTGAGCACGACCAAGCCGGCGTGCAAACAGTTCCCGGCGGTGTCGGCGTCGGGTAGACATACGGCGGTTCGCCACCGCCGGTGGGAATCACATCGGGAACGATCTCGGGCCCCTGCGGGCAGGCCTGCTGTTCGATCGGCCGCCGCGTCGTACCGCAGCCGTTCAAATCCTGGCAGGTCCGCGTCTGGTTATCGTTGCTGCACACCGACCACACTGTGCATGACCAATACGGCATGCAGGTTTGCGCCGTGGCAGCTGAACGCAGCAGAACGCTCGCACCAAATGCGAACGCAAAAAATCCAAAAATTTGCCAATATTTTCGATTTTGTTTTTGCCCCTCCATA
This sequence comes from Patescibacteria group bacterium, assembly GCA_028712155.1. Lineage (GTDB taxonomy): Bacteria > Patescibacteriota > Patescibacteriia > Buchananbacterales > GWA2-38-13 > VMFR01. The sequence continues at coordinate 48,316 of JAQTQO010000006.1, forward strand.
GTAAATCAATTATACCATAATTTATATTATTCGGCAGATTGATTTTTTCCCGGGCTTACCCTACGATAAGCCAGTATCAATTGGAGGACCGTTCATGGCACATTCCAAAAGAGTGCAGCGAAGCATACTGCGGCGGAAGACCCCGGCCCAAAGAGGTATCCACCTTAAAAAACTGGGGGGTCCGTCACGGCGATACGCAGTATGCTCACCGACAACCGGCATCCAGAACTCTCGTCCTGGCAAGAGCTATTCGATCAACACCTTCGGAAGCTCTTCGAGATGCTTGACCCTGTCTACGGCGCCAAGCAGCAAGACTGATGAACATCACCCGAGCCCCGCACGGACACCACCGTCGGGGCTTTTTTTGTATAAAAAAACGGCCCGGGTTGCCCCGAGCCGTTCCAATAATGCGTTTACTCCTCCACCGGCGTTTCGCCCGCGCGGACTTTTTCTAGAATCGCGGCGCGGATCTGTGTGATGATTTTTCTATTCTCCTTAAGAAACGTTTTGGCGGCTTCGCGGCCCATGCCGAGTTTCACTTCGCCCAGGCTGTACGAATTACCCGACTTACTGACCACGCGATACGCCACGCCCTTATCCAAAATATCGCCGGGGATCGAGATGCCTTCGTTATAGATGATGTCAAACTCACACGTCGTGAACGGCGGTGCAACTTTGTTCTTGACGACTTTTGCCCGCGTGCGGTTACCGAGAACTTTATCGCCCAGCTTGATCTGGCCGATACGGCGCACTTCGATACGCACCGAGGAGTAGAACTTCAGGGCCATGCCGCCGGTCGTAGTTTCGGGGTTGCCGAAAAACACGCCGATCTTCATCCGGGTCTGATTGATGAAAATGACGATCGTATTGGCCTTGGATACGATGCCGGCGAGTTTCCGCAAGGCCTGCGACATCAACCGCGCCTGCAGCCCGACATGGGCATCGCCCATCTCGCCTTCAATTTCCGCCCGCGGGGTAAGCGCGGCCACCGAATCAACCACGATGACGTCAAGTGCATTGGAGCGCACTAAGGTATCCACGATTTCAAGCGCCTGCTCGCCGGTATCCGGCTGCGAAATCAGCAGGTCTTTGACGTTGACGCCGATGTGACCGGCGTACTGGGGATCAAGCGCGTGCTCGGCATCTACGTACGCAGCCAAACCGCCCGTGCGTTGGACCTCGGCGACAATATGCAGCGCCAGCGTGGTTTTGCCCGACGCCTCCGGCCCGTAGATTTCAACGACGCGGCCCTTGGGCACACCGCCCACCCCGAGCGCAATATCCAAGCTTAAACATCCGGTGGACACCGCATCCACTGCCATGCGCTTGGCTTCGCCCAACCGCATGATCGAACCGTCGCCGAATTTTTCTTTGATCTGTGCCACGGCCGCCGCCGCCGACTTCTGCCGTTCATCTTCCTTCGATGCTTCCTTCGCAGGTGCCTTGGGCATAGAATAGACTTGAAGATTTATCTTCGTAGAGATTAAACTGGACGTTTTATTGACTGCCTTTCTCCGTTTTTAATGTTGATATAGGTAACCTGTAATGCTGCAAAAAATATTACCATCAACACCGCAAAAACCAACATGATAGGCCCCGAATATTTAATGATTCCTAATGAACTGGTATTGATGCCAAAACTATCAAGGATAGTTTGATTCGGCCCGACATCTCCTCCATCAGAACGGAAGAAGAAAGCAAAAAACTGGGAAACCGAATACGCCCAAAGAAAAAAAATATACTTATTATACAGCCTGCTTCTTTGTAATATTTTTACCGAAAATAATTCTGCAAAAACAATGATGTCTAACAATAATATCACTGGAATAATCCCGAAAACGACCATTAGAATAACCCCCCACCCTTTTGGACTAAACCCTAGTGTAAAACAGGTAAGAACAAAAAAGAAAAGGAAGAATATGAAAGGAAATTTTTCGGCAAATTTGTAAAGAGTAATGATTTTTATAAAGTTCATAGCATTACGGTTCCTTCGGTTCCAGCACCACGCTGCGCTGGATGACGGTTTCGCTGCCGCGGTGCTTGCGCGCCGTCACGCGAATCAGATTCACCCCGGGCTGCAGATCGAGCGGGACGGAAAATTGGCCGCGTTCATCGTTGAAAACCTCCTGCCCGTTAACCGTAACGGTGCTGCCGACCTCGGTTTGCCCGGCCACGGTCAAGACCGGACTTTCCGTCAGCAGTTCGTCCGCCGGGCTGCTCACATTCAAAAACGGCGGCTGCACGATCGCTTCCACTTTGAACCCCAGGTAGGTCAGGCAGACGGCGAGCACCAGCGCAATGCCGGCATTGCGCATCAGCCGGGCCGGCACCAGCAGCTGCCACCACCCCACGCGGCGCACCGGCTGCCAGCGTTCGGTCGCTTGGGCGGCGGCGTGCCGGGTAATCTTGAGTTCGCTGCGGTAGCGCGCAATCGCTTCGTTGGCATCCAGGCCAAGGAGCTGCGCGTACGCCTTGAGAAACGCCACGGCGTAGACCGTCCCCGGCAGCGCGCGGTGATCGCTTTTCTCCAGGGCCTCAAGGTACTGCGCATTGATGGTGAGCTTATGCGCGGCATCGTCAAGAGTCAGCGACAACGCCGCCCGCCGTTGGGAGAGACATTCCCCCAATGACTGCTGGCAGGCAATTTTGCGGGTCGTAAAACCGATGCTCCGGCGGGAGCTCGGTTGATCTCCGGTAACGCGGTTTTCCGCAATTTCCATACAAGGGAGTGACGAGGAACGCCGAACCCGGCGCGGAACATCCGCGTGGGATTTTCCGGACTTGACCCGCCGCCGACGCAGCGACGGTTCGGCTTCAGGCTGCGAAATGGCCGGCGTCGCCACCGTCATCGGCGACGTCGTCAGGAGTTGATTCCTGTTCATGTTCAATGGTAGCACCCTCCACGCCCCGCCGCAACATGACTTCGCGGGGCTTGGCACCATCCGCGGGGCCGACTACCCCCCGCTGTTCCAACAGATCCAAAATTCTGGCTGCCCGAGCGTATCCGACGCGCAACCGGCGCTGCAAAAGCGATGCCGATGCCTTGCCGGCGCGCACAATAACGTCCGTGGCAGCGCTGAGTAATTCATCGCCCGCCTCGTCTTCACCGCCGCCATTACCACTCTCCCAACCGTTCCCTTCCGTCTGGATTTCCACCACCGTCTGGTCATACTCCGGCTGGGCCTGAGTTTTCAGATGGTCAATCACCCGCTTAATCTCACCATCCATGGCGTACGCCCCCTGCAGACGTTTGGGCTTGGCGATCTCGGCCGACAGGTACAGCATGTCGCCGCGGCCCAGCAGCTTCTCGGCGCCGGACATATCCAGAATGGTACGGGAATCCACCAGCGACGCGACCGAGAACGCGATGCGCGTAGTGATATTGGCTTTAATCAACCCGGTTAGCACGTCCACCGACGGCCGCTGGGTGGCGATCACCAAATGGATGCCCACGGCACGCGACATTTGCGCCAACCGGATGATACTGCCCTCGATCTCCGGACCGGCCGCCGCCATCAGATCGGCCAGTTCGTCAATCACCACGACCAGGTAGGGCATTTTCGTTTCGACCGCCTGGTTGTAGGCGCCGATGTCGCGTTTATGCACGGCCGCCAGCGTGTCGAACCGCCGCTCCATCTCGTGAATGCACCAACGCAAGGCCGAAACCGTTTTCTTGACGTCGGTGATGACCGGCGTGATCAGGTGCGGGATGCTGTTGTAGATCGGCAGTTCGACGCGCTTGGGGTCCACCATGATGAACTTCAAATCGTCGGGTCCGTTCTGATAAATCAAACTCAGGATCACCGCGTTGATGCAAACGCTTTTGCCGCTGCCGGTCGCGCCGGCGATCAGGAGGTGCGGCATTTTACCCAGGTCGGCGAGCCACGGTTTGCCTTTGACATCGGTACCGAGCGCCACCATCAGATTGGTTTTCCGCTGACGGAATTCACTGGAGTCGAGCACATCATGGAGCGGCACCACCGCGGTGGTTTGGTTGGGCACTTCAATGCCGACCAGCGACCGACCGGGGATGGGCGCTTCAATACGGATAGGGTGTGCCGCCAACGCCAGCGCCAGGTTGTCCGACAGGCTCACGATTTTTGAAAGCCTGACCCCTTCGGCCGGCTTGAACGTGTACTGGGTCACGGTCGGCCCGACACTCACCTCGCCCATCTCCACTTCGATGCCGAAATTCTTCAGCGTTTTTTCTATAATGTATTGGTTGGCTTTGATGTCGCCGCTGGTGGGTTTGCCGGCCTGGCCGTTGAGGAGCGTGAGCGGCAGATCGAGCTTGCGCGGATTTCGGCGCGGCGGTTTCGGCGCGGCGGAAATCTCATCCCCCGCATCGGCCGACCCGGTGTCGGCTGCCGCATCTTCGGTCCCGCCCTCTTCGACATCAAGCGTGACGGGTACATCACGCTGGCTGAGTTTGGGAGTCTCGGCGGCCGGTGCTGACGAGGTCGACGCCGATTCGCGCTCCAGCTGGAGTTTGCGCACCCGCCGACGGATCAGCGACTGCCGGATGTTCGCGACAAACGCCCGAACGGTTTTGAACGCCGCGGCAACCTGCGCAAATGAAGTATTGAAACAGAGGAGCCCTCCGACCACCGCGACCGCGATCATCATAATGGCGATCGCCCACGCGCTCAGGTAGGGCGACAGCCACAACGTCACCCCGTAGCCGAGCAAGCCGCCCCCGCGTCCTTCCACCACCGCTGTCCACCCCAGGGTCACCGCCCCCAGATGCGAGAGCCCGGCCACGGCAGCCAGGGCTACAACGGCACCCAGCCACCGCAATGGCATCCAACCGCTGGCATTGGGACGGATGAGCACATACCCGAGTGAAAACAGCAATATGAGCAAAACCCAGCGGGCAAACCCAAAACCCTGGGCCAGCCACAGGCGGATCGGCCCGCTCACCGGCCCGGCCAAACCCAGGAGCGCCAAAAGCATGGTCAAACTGACCCCCAGGACCAACACGCTCCATATCCCGCGCCGCGTTTCGCGGGAAAGCGACCCCCAGCGCTCGCGCAGCGATCGCCGGTGGCGGGGAAGCTCCGCGCGGTAGTAGTGATCGTAGGCGGTTTTCGGACTCCGCCAATATCGCCGCCGATGTCGGGTACGTCGCATAGAATGCAAATGACGCTGCAACGAAATAAAAAATGCCGGCTCACGATCGCGACCGCGGCCGCGTCAGCCACTGCCGGATTTCCTGAATCGTCAACCGTTTTTCTTCCTGCAGCTGCTGAATGGTTTTTACCCGCTGCACGGCGGAAGGGTCGTACAGCCGATACCCGCCGCGGGAATGATCCGCCGCCCGCAGCAAACCTTCGTTCGTGTAGAAATTGATTGTCGAAGGCAGCACGCTGGTCAGCCTGGCCAGCTGCCCGATTTTCAGTAAACCATCGCGCATAGCGAAACGCTCGACCACCTGCGGGATAACCGCTGATGGCCACTTATCCCCAGGCTACCATAATAAATATAAAGCGTAAAGCGTCACTTTATGGTTTTGACATCCACACCGCCAAAATGAGCCGTAAAAAACCGATATATTTCGGGTTGACCTGCGTTACCACAATAGGTCATCTCCCCATGAAGTCGCCGTGACCGAAAAAAAGCCACCTCCTATCCCCTGATGGAATGACTTGTCTTATCCAAAAAAATAGGGCACAATAAATCCCAGCCAAGATGGCGCATCAATATGCCAGAGATAACGACCCGCTGCCAAAAACTTCTGAAAGCTTTTCCCCGGCAAACCGTTCTGGGTGTCGGCGACCTCATTTTGGATCAGTACCGCCGGGGAACGGCGCGCGGCCTTTCTCCGGAAGCGCCCGTAGTGAATTTGTATAACCCCGACCTGACGGAAGTACCAGGCGGCACGGCGAACGTGGCCTGGAACATCGGCCATCTCGGCGGCCGGGTACATATGGTCGGCGTGGTGGGCAAAGACGCGGCGGCGCAAACGCTCCGCCGGCTGTTGGAATCCACGCCGGGCGTTACCCTCGACCTAGTTGAAGATCCTGAGCGCCCGACCACGCTGAAGATCCGTTTCTACCACGCGCAGTTCCAGCTGTTACGGGTCAACCACGAATCCCGCCTGCCGCTGGATGTCAACATCAGCCAACGCTGCCGGAAAGCGATACTCGAACAAGCCGACCGCTGCCGCGCCATCTTTGTGGAGGATTACGGCAAGCAGCTCATTAACGCGGACATGATCAACACCCTGTGTGAGATCCGCGCACGGCACCCCAAACTGCCGGTCATCTTCGATCCCAAGATCGGTAATCACGACATCTACCGCACCGGCATGTGCACGCTGCTGAAACCGAACTGGAAGGAAGCGTGCGCATTGGCCGGACGCGATCCGGAACAAGCCGACCGGATTGAAATCGCCCGCCATATTTCAAAATTGTACGCGGCCGACATTCTCATCACCCTGGGGAGCGAAGGAGTCCTCGTCTACGAACGGGGCAACGACGCGGTGACCCTCGTCCCAACCCGGCCGCGCGAAGCGTACGACGTGGCCGGGGCAGGCGACACGACGCTCGCGGTAGTCACTTTGAGCCTGGCGGCGGGCGCTTCCCTGCTGGAAGCGGCAATTTTGGCCAACCTTGCCGGCGGCATTGTGGTGGAAAAATCCGGCACCGCTTACGTTACCCCGCAGGAAATCCAAACCGAACTGCAGCATCCCAAAACGCAAAGCGCATTGGAGGAGCTGACGGAGGCGCAGACGCGTTCGCGTTAGTTCCGACGTCGCGGCATGCGTCAAATGAAAAAAATTTTCTATCACTATAAACCATAAAGTGATACTTTATGGTTTATAGTACCGGTACTCAGGGATAACAAAACTCCGCCCCTTCTCAGAAGGGGCGGAGTATCTATTGAGAAATGGCTCTTGGATTACTCCGTATCGTCGGAAATCGGCGCGGCACCAGCCGTCGCCAGAGCCGGCATATGGAATCCCGTGCCGGCCGGAATCAGACGACCGATGATGACGTTCTCCTTGAGACCCTCGAGGTAATCAATGCGCCCCTGGACCGCCGCGTTGATCAAAACGCGTGAGGTTTCCTGGAACGATGCCGCCGACAGGAAACTCGGCGTCGAGAGGCTGACCTTGGTGATGCCCAGGAGCAACCGCTCCCCTTCCGCCGGCCGTTTACCGTCGGACGCCATCTGCTCGTTGAGCGCATTGAACTCCGACCACCCGATGCGGCTGCCCGGCATCAACGACGTATCGCCGGGGTCCTTGATCTGGACGCGGGAGAACATCTGGCGGATGATGAGCTCGACGTGCTTATCGTTGAGCTGCTGGCCCTGGCTGGTGTAAATGGTTTGAATTTCCTTCAAAACGTAGCGCTGGGTTTCGGCCATCCCCTTGAGCCGGTAGAGCTGGCGCAAGTCGAGGCTGCCGTCGGTGAGCCGGTCGCCGAGCGCGACCAGATCGCCGCTCTTCACGATAATGGTGAACTCCGTGGGGATCGAATACTCCTTCACCCGCTGTTGCTCAACCACGACGACAATCTGACCGGGTTCAAGCTTGACTACGCCGGCGCGCTTCGCGCGCACTTTTTCTCCGGCCGCAGTGACTGCGAGTTCGTCCTCGGCTTCCACCGCAGCACCATCCTTGACGCTGACGGACGAGTCCGCACCGGCCGGTTTTTTCTTGCCCTTACCCTTTTTGCCGGCCCGCTCCGTCACTCCGGAAAGCGGGTAGGCGTCGCGCCCCAGTTCCGTGTATGCGATCTCGACAACTTTCTGCCGTGATCCCTGCGGCGGAGGCTTGATGGTGCACTTGCCCGCGACCTCACTGATGAACGCGCGGACTTTCGGACTGCGCGATTCAAAAA
>JAQTQO010000064.1 GCA_028712155.1 Patescibacteria group bacterium
AAACTGCTCGGGCGTAATGACCTGGATCTTCATGATCGGTTCCAAAATCACGGGACCGGCTTTCTTCATCGCCGCCTGGAATGCCATGCTGCCGGCGATCTTGAAGGCCGCTTCCGACGAGTCCACTTCATGGAACGACCCGTCGTAGACCGCGGCGGACAGATCCACCACCGTGTAACCGGCGATCACCCCGCGGCTCATCGCTTCCACAACCCCCTTCTCAATCGCCGGGAGGTACTCGCGGGGAATAAGGCCGCCCTTGATTTCATCAACGTATTCAAAACCCTCGCCGCGCGCCTTCGGTTCAACGCGCAGCCAGCAGTGGCCGTACTGCCCGCGGCCGCCGGACTGCCGGATGTACTTGCCTTCGGCTTCCGCAACCTTGGTAATCGTTTCCCGGTAGGCGACCTGGGGTTTGCCGACGGTCGCTTCCACCTTGTACTCGCGCTTCATCCGATCCACGATAATCTCGAGGTGCAGCTCTCCCATGCCGGCGATGATGGTCTGCATGGTCTCTTCGTCGGTGCGCACCTTGAACGTCGGATCTTCCTCGGCGAGCTTCTGTAAAGCGACTCCCATTTTCTCCTGATCGGCCTTGGTCTTAGGCTCGATCGCTTGCGAGATGACCGGATCGGGGAAGGAGATGGATTCCAGCAGGATCGGGTGGGCAGGATCGCACAGGGTGTGACCGGTGAACGTATTCTTCAGACCGACGATGGCGGCAATTTCTCCGGCGTACATCTCGGCCACGTCTTCGCGCTGATTGGCGTGTAACCGCACAATCCGGCCGACGCGCTCCTGATTGCCCGTCGTCGTATTGAGAATATAGGAACCGGCTTTCAGCACGCCGGAGTAGATGCGGAAAAAACACAGCTTGCCCACGAACGGATCGGCCGCGATCTTGAACGCCAGCGCCGCGAAGGGTTCGCGGTCGTCCGGTTTGCACTCGATCGTTTTCTCTTTATCGCGCGGATCGTGCCCCTGGACCGGCGGAACGTCCAGCGGCGACGGCAGGTAATCCACCACCGCATCCAGCAGCAGTTGCACGCCCTTGTTTTTCAGCGCAGAACCGCAAAAAACCGGCAAAATCTTGCTCTGGATGACGGCGCTCCGCAGCACTTTCTTGAGTTCAGGCATCGTCGGCTCGGCACCGTTGGTCAAGTACCGGCTGAGCAGATCCTCGTCGTGTTCAACGATCGCCTCGATGAGCTTGGCGCGCCACTCTTCGGTGGTCGCCTTGAACTCCTCCGGCACATCAACCACTTCAATTTCCTTGCCCATTTCATCCTTCCAGAGGTGGGCTTTGCGATCCAGTAAATTGACCACGCCGCGGAAATTCTCTTCCGTGCCGATCGGGATCTGCATCGGGTGCGCCGACTCGGTCAGCCGCTCGCGAATCGAAGCGACATCCGCAAAAAAATCCGCGCCCATGCGGTCGAGCTTGTTGACGAACGCGATCAACGGGACTTTAAATTTCTCAGCCTGATGATAGACGGTTTCCGACTGCGGCTCCACGCCGGAGACGCCGTCGAATACGACCACGCCGCCGTCCAAAACGCGCAAACTGCGCTGCACTTCGGCGGTGAAATCGATGTGGCCGGGGGTATCGATAATGTTGACCTGGCAGGTGTCGGGACGGTCCTTGGGCTGCGGCCAGAAACACGTCACAGCCGCGGCGGTAATCGTGATACCGCGCTCGCGCTCCTGCTCCATCCAGTCGGTCGTGGTATCCCCCTCGTGCACCTCGCCGATCTTGTGCTTTTTTCCCGTGTAATACAAAATGCGCTCGGTGACCGTAGTCTTGCCGGCGTCAATGTGGGCGATAATGCCGATATTCCGAACGCGTTCGAGGGGGTAGGCGCGGGGCATTGTAGAATTTGTTGATTACAAAATACGGATTCTGAATTGGTAAAAGAAATCGGCCGACCGATTATCGGCGCCGGGCGAAACGCGCGAAGTGCGCGAACGCGCGGTTGGCTTCGGCCATGCGGTAGACATCCTCGCGTTTCTTGAACGCCGCACCGACTTTATTGGATGCATCGGTCAGTTCGGCCGCGAGTCGTTGCCACATCGGCTGCCCTTTGCGCGCGCGGGCGGCCGCCAAAATCCAGCGGAAAGCAAGCGCCAATTTCCGTTCCGGCGTCACCGGCGTCGGGATCTGGTAGTTGGCTCCACCGACGCGCCGCGAGCGAACTTCGACTTCCGGCGCGACGTTTTTGATCGCGCTGTCGAAAATTTCCTGCGGGTCCTTTTTCGCCCGCGCGGCAATTTCCTCGAAACTGCGGTAGACGATGGTCTGCGCCGTCGATCGCTTGCCGCGGCGCATCACGTAATTGATGAACTTCGACACCATCGCGTTGCCGTACTTCGGATCGGGAGCAATTTTCCGTTTGGGGGTTTTACCACGCATAGAGGGAAACTAGGCGGCCTTCGCCTGCTCTTTCTTCACGCCGTACACGGAACGGCTTTGCTTACGGTTCTCCACGCCGGTCGTATCATAGACGCCGCGCACGATGTGATAACGCACGCCCGGCAGGTCTTTGACGCGGCCGCCGCGCACCAGCACGATGGAGTGCTCTTGTAAATTATGTCCTTCGCCCGGGATGTACGCGGTGACCTCCAGCCCGTTGGACAGCCGAACCCTGGCGATCTTGCGCAGCGCCGAGTTCGGTTTCTTCGGGGTCATCGTGGTCACTTTGAGGCACACGCCGCGCTTGAACGGCGAACCGCCGGGCAGGTCATAGCGCCAGCGCCGGAGGGTATTGGAAACCGAACGCAGCGCCGGGGTTTTGGCTTTCCCCCGCTGCGGGTGACGACTGCGACGGATGAGCTGACTAATTGTTGCCATAACGTACGTGGTACTAAAAAACTTGAAACCTGAAACCAGATGCCGGCTCAGGTTTCGTTCCCCCGCCGTTTCCGCAGCCGATACCTTCCAGGGACCCGACCGGGGGTGTATCGGGGTATGCATCCCGATATCCAAGGATAACGGGAGTATAACCAATCAGACAAAATACGTCAACTCCCCCCGCCTCTCCCCGGTCAGGCCTCACCGGAAGACAAAAAAACGGCTATAGCCAGCCGTCCGTGAAGCTCAAAGCGTACCGGCAAACCGTTACGCGCGACCGACTTCAGAACAACCGTCCGG
>JAQTQO010000038.1 GCA_028712155.1 Patescibacteria group bacterium
TGAAACGGAGCGTTATGATGCCGTACGCAAAGAAATCAGCCTGAAGGTTTATGCCGAAGGCGAATCCGCGCTGCGGGTTGGAAGTCCGATTTTAAATCCCGCCGTCGTTCCCGGATTGACGAAAACCCAGATTATCAACCATTTCAAACAGTATTCGGAAATCAAGAGCGTGCAGGTGCATTTCACTCCGGAAGGTTTACCGCGCGCGCCGCGTTCACCGAGCCGGATCACGTTCACCGTTCGGTAAACGTGCGCAATAGGTAAAGCGCAAAACAGAGCAGCGCAAAAATAATATTTTGAATGATTTGTTACGCTTTTTAATTTTGCGTTTTGAGTTATTATATGCCCTGGAGCCGGCGACAATTCGTCCAGCATCTTGCCGCCGCGCGCCTCCTGGATCATATCCGCCAGGAGACGTGGCAATATATCCGTATGCATCAGCGCTGCTCCGAATATGAGGTGCAGCGGTTTATTCTGTCACAGTTTCGGCGTTACCGCTTACGGAGCAGTCCGTCGCAACCGATCGTGGCATTCCGGAAGAATACCGCTCAGGTGCATTATTTTCCGCCGCGCAGCGGTTCGCTGCGGTTACGCCCGCAGACATTGGTGCTGCTTGATATCTGGGCGCGGTTGCCGGAGCGGGGTTCACCCTACGCGGATTTGACGTGGATGGCCTGGCACGGCGGCCGGGTTCCGGCAACGGTTGCCGGCGTCTTTCATACCGTCCGCCGCACCCGCGATGCGTGCCTGCGGTACGTTCGCCACGCGCTCATAGCCGGCCGTTTGCCGGTCGGACGCGAGATTGACGCGTATGCGCGGACCATGATCGCGCGCGCAGGTTTCCGCGGACGTTTCCTCCACAGCCTCGGGCACAGCCTGGGCGTTGACGGGCCGCATGGTTCGGGAGGAAATCTTTCGCCGAAAAATTCGCGGCCATTGGCGCTGGGGATGGGGTACACGATCGAGCCGGGCATTTATCTTACCCGTCAGTTCGGAGTCCGGCTTGAGATGGATTACTACATTACACCACACCGCGAAGCCGTTGTTACCGCCGAACTCCAGCATGAAATTGAGCGGGTATAGGCCGACTGGACAAATAGTTCACCGTGCGGTATGCTAAAAACGCTTGCGCGATTGGCTAAGCCACCATCTTAGCATCCCGTGTGACGGGATTCCGGTAACGGACTAAGCCGCAGCGCGAAACCAAGCGGTCCCGCTTTGCGGGACAAGTTGGGTGGAACCGCGGGAGCATGAAGCCTCTCGTCCCAAGAATGCCACAGCCGTGGTGCTTTTGGAACGGGAGGTATTTTGTATGCGCGTACCGATACTGAAAGGTAAAAATATTGTCTTACGACCGCTGCGGCTATCCGATGCGCCGGCATTTTGCCGTTGGTTTAAAAATTCCGAGGTGACAAGGTTTCTCAAACGATATGAGGACCCCCCGACTCTTCAGGAAGAGCGGAAATATATTCAGGAACAGAATCGCAAACGCGATAACGCCCAGTGGATAATCATGACGACGGATGGGGCGATGATAGGTACGGTCGGTCTCACAATTTATCCGGTTCACCGCCGCGCGGTGTACGGCATTTTTATCGGTGATCCGCGGTACTGGGGACAAGGGCTTGGCACCGAAGCCGGCCGGTTGGCCGTGGCGTTCGCGTTCCGGCGGTTGCGCCTGCACCGCATAGAATTGCGGGTATATGCGTACAACATCCGCGGTATGAAATCGTACAAAAAAATCGGTTTTCGCACCGAGGGGCGGCTGCGCGACCACCTCTACCGCGATGGGACGTACCACGATGAAATTGTGATGGGGATACTGCGGTCAGAGTTTAGAAATTTGTAAATTTGAATATTATGAGCTTACGCAACAGCCAAAAAGGTTATTCTGATGTGGTAACAACAGCAATAATTTCCGGCATATTAGGAGCCATATTTATCTCGGGAGTTTATATTTGGAAGGAAATTGATTCTTACGAAAAAAATAACAATTTATCCGCTGCTGTTTTAAATAAATTGATTGAGTCCGAAAATAATAATAAAAATTTAAATATCCAAATTGAGGACTTGCGAAATGAAGTCAAAATTTTAAATAATAATCCAATAATTTTGCCAGGCAGGTCATATCCGGTAAATTACTATAATCTATCGTATATTGATGATGATAAAATTATTGATAGCTACGGAAAGTACGCAACAAATGTTTTGGAAAATAGTGCCGATATACTAAATGCTGTCATAAAAATTTATCCAGACTTTGAGTTAGACGCCGTTCGAACATCATTTCCGACGCAAGTCGCAGTGATAGAACGAGATAAAAGAAATTTTTTACTTGTAAGTGGTTGTACGCCGCATGATTGCGGAGGAAGTGAAAATATTATCGCTTACGATTTAGGAAATAAAAAAGCCTATCTGCTTAAAGAAAATCATCAAGCTGAAATACTTATCTACGGCAAACCAGATGCTCTAGTTATGTATTTACTGTTAGATTATTATCAGAAGTAAATTTGCGTAAGCTAACACGAAATATATTCTCCAGTGCGAAGATAAAAGTTGGATTGCGTTTGCCATCTAAAATACGCTTTTTGTATAACTATTTCATTATGCCAAAGGAAAAACGTACACATGCGAACAAGTCATCAACGCCTGCATCGGTCGATGCGATGCGTCATTCATTCTCGCATGTTTTGGCCCAGGCGGTATTGCAAATGTACCCGGAGGCCAAACTCGGCATCGGACCGGTGATTGAAGACGGTTTTTACTATGACTTCGATCTCGGCGCTGGCAAGACGTTTACGCCTATGGATTTGCCGAAATTGGAGAAACGGATGCAAAAAATTATCGCCCAGAGCCTGCAGTTTGAGCGATATGAAGCCAGTACTGACGAGTCGATCGCCTACCTGAAGACAAGGGCACAGCCGTATAAAGTTGAGCTGGCCGAGGAATTGAAATCTCAAGGAGAGAAGACCCTGAGTTTTTACCGCACGGTTGACCCGACCGGTAAGAAACATTTCTTCAACGATCTCTGCAAGGGTCCTCACGTGCAAACGACCAGAGAGCTGGGTGCGTTCAAATTGATGTCGATCGCCGGCGCCTACTGGCGGGGGAGCGAGAAGAATCCGATGCTGCAGCGCATCTACGGCGTGGCGTTTCCAACGCAGGCGGAACTCGACGCCCACCTGGAGCGTCGGCGGTTGGCCGAGGAGCGCGATCATCGCAAGATCGGGCAAAAGCAGCAGCTGTTTGTCATCGACGACCGGGTCGGCAAGGGATTGCCGCTCTGGCTGCCGAACGGTACCATCATCCGCGATGAAATCGAACGACTCGCGAAAGAAACGGAGAGCCGGTACGGTTACCTGCGCGTCAGCACGCCGCACCTGGCGAAAGAGGACCTCTACCTAACCTCCGGCCATTTGCCTTACTACAAGGACAGTATGTACCCGCCGATGGTGATGGATGACGGTACATACTACATGAAAGCGATGAACTGCCCGCACCACCACGTTATCTATCAGTCCAGCCCGCGCAGCTACCGCGAGCTGCCGTTGCGGCTGGCTGAGTACGGCGTGTGCTATCGCAACGAACTGTCCGGAACGCTGGCGGGACTCCTGCGGGTACGCATGCTGTCCATGAACGACGCCCACATTTACTGCCGCCGGGATCAAATCAAAACCGAATTCGCACAGGTGCTGGAAATTATTCAGTATTATTTCAAGCTCTTCGGTTTTCGTGAGTATTCTTTCCGTTTGTCCAAGTGGGATCCGGCGCATACGGATAAGTACATCAACCAGCCCGATAACTGGGAATACAGCCAGGGCGTGCTGCGGGAAATTCTGCAGGAAATGCGTTTGCCATTCGTTGAAGCCGACAATGAAGCCGCGTTCTACGGGCCGAAAATTGATGTGCAGTTCAAGTCGGTGATCGGCCGCGAGGAGACGCTTTCGACCATTCAGCTGGATTTTCTGGCACGGGAGCGGTTTGGGTTGACGTACGTTGACCAGCAGGGTAGCCGCAGTAACGAGGTGTTTGTTATCCACCGTTCGCCCCTTTCTGTGCACGAACGGATGGTGGCGTTTCTGGCCGAGCACTACGGCGGCGCGTGGCCGCTGTGGCTTTCCCCGGTGCAGGTGCAAATCATCATGGTATCGGAAAAGTTTTCCGCCTATGCGGAAAAGTTAGCGCACGAGTTGCGCACGGCCGGCATTCGCGTGCACCTGGATAATGCGGATGCCACGGTGAGCTACAAGATCCGCCATGCCGAGCAGGCGAAAGTGCCGTATATGGTGGTGATCGGGGAAAAGGAGGTCGGCGCGCAGTCCCTGGCGGTCCGCGTACGGGGTAAAAAGGAGATTGAGCAGTTCAGTTTGGGTGATTTCGTGGGGCGGATTCAGAAATTGATCGCCGAGCGGAGCGTGGAATTGTAAAAAACCATTGGTAAATATAAGGGCCACCAACCCTACCCACAGGTGGTGGCCGTAAAAAAGAGCAATTGTCCCCGTTCTCTGGCGTATGCCAGCGTGTTCAGGTACGTGACCTGAATTCTGCGGCAGAATGCCGCCAGGAAGTAGCGGGTCGACCGCAGGTAGTCGAGTATCCGTTCGTAGGCCGGTGCTTCGCTGCCGTTATGCGGCTTGAGGCCGGGATACCTGGCGAGGATGCGTTGCAGCCGCGCGAACAGGCGGCGCCGGGTGATGACCCGCGCTTTGCGGTATCGGAGGCCCCGAAAGAGCCGCAGGCAGTCGCGGCTGACGATGAGCCGGTGCTCCGCATCGGTATCCCAGCAGGGGACCCCTCGGCGTTGCGATTTCAGCCGCTTACCGGCCTCTTGGCGGTCGCTCCCGGAGTAGAACGTCAGGGCGTACAGGTCGGTACGCTGCTGCATGGATTCCCGAAAACATTTCCGGGAACGTTGGAGCTCCAGTCGGCGTTGCCGTTTGAAGCGACGGGGGTTAAGGTGCGTACGTTGCGTCATCAGGATCTCCTTTCTTGGGAAAATGACGCTGTTGCCGCGAGCAAGTATAACTCCGAAGTCAACGACTGTCAATGTTAGTGATACGATGATGTATGATGGGTGAGATGCAACGATTAAGCAATAAGGTGGTGGTCGTGGTCGGTCCCAACGCGTCGGGCAAGACAAAGCTGGCGGTATGCTTGGCGCGCCATTTCAACGGCGAGATCATTTCGGCGGACTCGCGGCAGGTGTACCGGGGTATGGATATCGGAACGGGGAAAGACCTGGCCGCCTATGGCGGCAAAGCGAAAAGCGCAAAGCGAAAAGCGCAAAAGGATCGGGTAGCCTATCATTTGATCGATGTTGCCAGTCCGCGGTCGCAGTTCAGCGTCGCTGATTTCCAGCGATCGGCATATCGGGCGATCGACGATATTCTGCGGCGCAAAAAACTGCCGATTATTTGCGGCGGGACGGGATTGTATGTGGATGCGGTGGTACAGGGATTCCGGTTGCCAAAATCAAGAATCACGAATCAAGAATTACGGAGAATCCGGAAACGATTAGCGCAATTATCAAACCGGCAACTGCTGCGGACGCTGCGGCAGGTTGATCCGGCAACCTATCGGACGATAGACCGTAAGAATTTGCGCCGGGTGCAACGCGCGTTGGAAATATACTATGCCTCCGGTAAACCGAAGTCGGCGCAGTTGGAGAAAATTCCACCGCCGTATAAATTTTTACAGCTTGGTGTTGCAGTCCCAAGACCGGTGTTGCATCAGCGCATTGCGCTGCGTCTGCGCGAGCGTTTTGACGAAGGGATGATTAGGGAGGTCCGTCGGCTGCACCGGCAGGGGGTATCTTGGAATAAATTGGATGCTTTTGGGCTTGAGTATCGCTGGATTAGCCGCTATCTACAAGGGAAAATAGACCGCGACACGATGGAACAGCGACTCGGGGCCGATATCAAACACTACGCGCGCCGGCAGATGACGTGGTTTCGCAGAAATCAGAAAATTTATTGGATATCGGGACTGCGTTCGGCGTCAGCATTAGTAAAGGATTTTTTGGAATAAAAAAATCCCGCTGGCAGGTCGCACAGCGGGGTTCTGTGGTCGGGCAAACAGAGAAAGGATCAGCGGCCTAGGACGGGTACTCCGTCCAGTGCTTCGCGGTCAGGGACGTCGCCCATTCCACGTAGCGGAATGCCTTGCCAATCTCGGCCAGGGCCCGCTTGACTGCGCTCGGGAAACCGTCACGCGCCACCTGCTGGCCCAGGATCAGCGCCTCGGCTTGGCACATCGCGGTCACGACGCCGGGAGCCGGCAGGGGGTTGAGGTTCAGCACCGAGGTGCGGAACCGGAGGCGCTCCCGAATCGGATCGGTGGTCATCACGTTGATGTGGGGGCCCAGTTGGAAGACCGGCTCGGGGCTGGTGGTACGCGACGGGTACATCCGGATGAAGACCTCCGCGACGCCTTCATCATTCAGCGTCAGCTCGATCGCGATGCCGATGATGGACGGGTCGTGGTTCGGCATCTCGTTGCCGACCGCGGCGAGCGCCTGTTCGGCCAGGCCCTTGAGGCCGGCAGCGAAGCCATCGCGAATGGCATGGCTGTAGCCCTCAGGCCCAGCGGCATCGGGTGATGCCTGCTTTTTCTCGAACTTGGTCGCGAAACCATCCGTGAAAGACAGTGCAAGATACATTGCTGTACCTCCTCCCGGGATCGCCGGGACTTCGATTGCCGGGTTCGCCGGTAACCGGGTTTTTGGAAAGGACGACGCAGCCAGACCATCTGGCCAAATTGAAAGTACGCTAGCATAGCAAGAGATTGGTGTCAAAAGGTACTAACCCCAGCACCGAAGCTCGCGAATGCGTTAGAGTACAAGCAATGATGATCGGCCGCGATGGCCGCCTTCGGCTCGTTTATTCAAGGCTACGTTTAAAATTTAGCTTGGTGCGGGGTTAATTTCCCGTTCACCTCGCTGCGGTCGCACTGATGGTATCTTGTCCGCCCCAGGCGGATCAGCCTTGGGCTGACTGCGGTGGCGGGAAATTAAAAATACCCGCCGGCGTGTGTGCGCGGCGGGCGATTTCGAAAGGAATGTGCGGAGTACGGTTCGGAGCGGTCGGTCGGTGAGCTACGGACCCTGTAGTGTTGACGGAGTTATCTCCGTCTTCTTCGTCTTCTCCGAACTCTTCGGAGAGCGGCGGAAGCGGCAGGTCGCCTCCCACACCTTCGTCTCGGTCCTATCGAGCCAGTTCTGTGCAGGATGTGGCCTCCGGCCGGGTTAGACAGGTTCGTCGCTGTCGATCTCCACCGTGGTCCACGGGCTGTCATCATCTCCGTCGCGGAGAATCGGCGGCGTGTCCAGGGTGAGGTGACGGAACGCCCAGCAAATCTCGCTGAATCCACGGCGGAACGCGGCGGAATGATCCTTGAACGTGAACAGGCGACATGCCAGACTGGAGGCACGATTGAGACAGTACGACTCGAGACCATCGGAATCGGCCGCAGCCTGGCGGAGTTCGGCGTCCACTATGCCGAACCGAATGTCGCTGGTCCTGCGTTCGGGCGCTCGTTCCATCGAGTTGGCGCAGAAGAGCGGTTCGGGGCGCCGCGTCCCCAGCTCAGGGTAGACGTGGAAGAAGACGTCCACTCGTCCGGATTTCCGCACGTAGAACTCGACGGCAATGTCCGCGACGCGGCACCCGTCACGACGGGGGACCTCGGTCTCGAGCGCCTCGCGCAGTCGTGCGACCAGCGGGGCGACTCCGTGGGAGAAGCCGGCGATCATGGCCACGATGTTCTGTTGGGGTCTCACGCCCAGCGTTGGCGGGGGTTCGTTACCCTCGAAGCGAAGTAGTGAGAACATGTCTCACCTCCAATCTTAAATCGGGGTTGACGCACAGAATTACCGTAATGATGATGGGTCGGGTTTTCAAAAGAACATGCTTACCAGACCGTCTGGTAATAGCCTGCAACTGTAGCATATCGGCCTGTTATTTTCAATACCGCAAAAAAATGACCGTCAAGCGATAAAAAAGGCCACCCGATGAGTTACGGGTGGCAGCCAATGCGAATGAGTTAGGAGTGCGAATCTATAACCGCTCCTTGTGTTGCGGTGGCTGGGGGAGCATCCACCGCACAAATGCCAACATTCCGTGGCACGCGAGTTTGCACCCGCACACCACCAGCACGATTACCGCAATGGCAATGAGGCCGATAATTCCGTTCGAGCCTGACGAGCCGGCTGCATCTGCAAGGAACCACACGGTTGCACCTCCCAGCTATTTTAACCGGTTGATGATATTTGCCTTCACTTCTTCGGGGTCAGCTTTTCCTTTCGCCAATTTCATGACCTGGCCAACGAGAAACATCGCGGCAGCAGTTTTCCCTTTGCGGTAATTTTCCACCGCTTCAGTATTTTCGGAAATGACTTTTTCAATCAGTGGTGCCAGCGCATTTCCCGCGGCGCCTTTGTCGAGTCCGCCGGATTCGATGATATCGGACGGGTCGCCGCCGGTCTGATGCATAATTTCGAGTACCTGCTGGGCAATTGTGGAGTTGATTTTTCCGTGCGACAGTATCGTGATGAACTCGGCAAAGTTTTCCGGCGTGATGCGGCCATCGGCGATGGTTTTACGGTCCGCTTTCAGCAGCGCGGCGTAGCGGTTGAGCAGCCAGTTGGAGACCACTTTAGTCATTTTCTTCACTTCCTGCTGCTCTTGCGCTTCCGGGTGATCGGGCAGCGCATTGACCCAGCCGGCCAGTTCCGACATGGTCCGCTCGAAGAAATCGGCCAGCGCAAGTTCCTCGGTCAAAATTTTCGCATCGACGGCGGTAATGCTGTACTCATGGATGAAACGCTGACGGCGGGAAATCGGCAGTTCCGGTATTTCACGTTTCAGCGCGGCTAAGTCATAGCCGTTCTCCGCGCCGGGGGTGAAGTCGAGCGGCGGCAGGTCGGGTTCGGGAAAATACCGGTAATCATGCGCTTCTTCCTTGGTGCGCTGTTCTTCGGTCACGCCGCGCGCGTCGTTCCAGCCGCGGGTGCTTTTTGAGCCTCCCGCAAGTTTGCCGGTCTGTTCATATTCTTCCTGCTGGCGTTTCACCTCGTACGCAAGCGCGCGTTCCAGCGCGCGAAACGAGTTCATATTTTTAACCTCGACAATGGGCGAGGCGGCCACCTTTTCTCCGCGCGCGTCAAGTTCCCAGAGGTTGATGTTCGCGTCGCAGCGCATGTGCCCTTTTTCCATGTCGGCGTCCGATACGCCCAGATACAGCATGATCAGCCGCAGCTCCTGCATAAAAATCTTTGCCTGTTGGGGCGTACGGATGTCCGGCTCCGTCACGATTTCCATGAGCGGGGTGCCGGCACGGTTATAGTCCACCAGCGTATGGCGTCCGTCCACGGCGTGAAAATTTTTCGCTGCGTCTTCCTCGAGGTGGATGCGGGTGAGATTGACGCGTTTCTGCACTCCGTTCTCGTCAAGAATTTCAAGGTAGCCGTTCAATGCGATCGGCTGGTCGTACTGTGAAATCTGGTAACCTTTCGGTAAATCGGGGTAGAAATAATTTTTGCGGTCAAATTTGGAGTGCGGCGGGATTTGGCAGTGCAATGCCAGTCCACTTTTGACGGTCCATTCAATTGCCTGACGGTTTGCCACTGGTAATGTGCCCGGATGACCCATACAAATAGGGCAGACTGTGGTATTCGGCGGCAAATCCTCGCCGCGGTTGTCGCAGCCGCAAAACATCTTTGACTTGGTTTTCAACTGGACGTGAATTTCCAAGCCGATGATGGGTTGAAGATTTTTTGCCATAAGTTAAATGAAAACAGGACTCACCTTAACACAAGAATGCCTAAAACGCAACATGAAAATGTATTGAAATTTCGGTAAAGATGCACTGTTTTTTCGTTTTTTACGCTTTTAACTTCTGGTCAACAACTTTCCACACCTGTTGATGTATCACTTCCGGTGAGAGCAGTTTGCCGTTTTCCGTGCATTCGATCTTCTGCCATTGCAGCGTCGCAGCCAGTTTGAGGCACTGTCGTTCGGCCGCTTCCTGGTGCGCCATGTCGCCCTCCAGCCCGTCGAGCTTGCGGCCGCGCGAGCGCATCAGTTCGTAGGAAACCTGCATGGGAATGTGGAGGAGAAGCGTCAGCTCCGGTTTTGGCAGCTTCAGTACTCCGTATTCCATCTCCATTACCCATTGGACAAATTTATCCTGCTCCTCACCCTGCATTTTTGTTGATTGGTGGATCAGGTTGCTCTCGACGTAGCGATCCAGCACGACGACATTGCCGGTATCAATCCAGTGCCGGATTTTCGCCGATGCTTCCCAGCGATCGGCGGCGTACAAAACCGAAGCAAGGTACGGGCTGACTTTAGCCGCGGGGCCGAATTCTCCCGCCAGGTAACGGCGGACCAGCTTGCCAAAAAAATTATTATCCTGGGGGAAATCGAGCGTTTGCACGCTATACTTCTCTTTTTTAAGGTGTGCGACGAGAAGTTTGGTCTGTGTGGCCTTGCCGGAGCCGTCAATGCCTTCGATGGTGATGAGCATAGAACTACGGATTTCAAATATCGAATAATTCTAAATGAAGAAAGCGTGAGAGTGCAGCGATAACGCCGTCGCGGTAGGCAGTAGTTCGCGTTATCAGTCCATTGGTCATGAGACCGATAAAACCTTCCCCCTGCTTTGAATTTGTCCGGCCGAACATCTTATCGTCAACCGCGCCGAGCTCCATCCCGCTTTCCAGCATCCCTACCATTTGCGGCGGCATAAGCGTATGGAGTGACGCGCCGATACCGGTATTGCCTCGACGGTCTGCCACAACCGTCCATCCCATCGAAAACCCGTGTTCTCCGACGCGTTGAAAACCTCCCTCCATACCTACGCCGTAATCCGCATCGGCTTGTGCCATTGCGTTACGGGCGCGGTTCTCCGCCCCACGAATGGCTTCATCGCTTGACATCGGCTGGTGGGAAACGCCCGATGCAACATCTATTCCGCTTACGTTCCAGTTCGTCTTCGGCCAAACGGTTTGAAAAGCTAGGCGCACGGCCTCGATTTTCACCGGATTTTTCGAACCCACAACGACCTTCATACGCGTATTTATTTTCTACGGGCAACAAGCTGAAGAAAGGTGTCAAGCACCGGCTGCCAGCGATCGCTGGTGTAGCCGACAACCGTGAAAAGCGGGTTGGGGTTACCGGCAATCAGCGGCGATAACCGCGGCACCATATCCGTCCGGTAGAGGCACAGCACCGGAATATTTTGCCGCAGCGCTTCCGCGATCTCATACCCGGTGCCAAGACTCGGGGTCGTGGCCTCGGCAACCAGTGCGTTGGCTTGCGCCAGCATCCGCATATCCCGGTCGTGGATTTGGCGATCACTGAATTCGGATTCACTCTGCACAAAATCATCGTTGGTGACGTGCAGGGTCAAAATCTCGTGACCGAGTTTGGATAAGTATGCGACGATCTGCTGGTTGGTTTTTAAATTGTCGCGACCGCCGCGCATCGCGGCGGCAAAGTAGATTTTCATACATTCCGTTTTTGGTGTGTTCGTAAATATTGATCAGCCCGAAGCAGTGCGATGGTGGTTGCCCCGTGCGTCACGGTGCCGTCCTGCAGCAACGCGAGCGCTTTTTTCCATGGATACCAATGGACCGTGATATCTTCCGTCCCGTCGAGGTTATTTTTCCCTTGCGTGAGGCCTTGTGCGAGGTAGCAGTGAATGATGCGGGTGGCGTTGGCCTGGTAGTACCCGCCAAGCTTGGTCCAACGTTTCGCCGTTAAGCCGGTTTCTTCTTGTAGCTCTCGTTTTGCCGCACGCAGGGGGTTTTCATGGAGCGATTCGAGACAACCCGACACGACTTCAAGTTGGCGTGCGCCTTGCACGTAACGCCATTGCTGTACCAGTGCAACATTGCCTTGGGCGTCCCGCGGTACGACCGCGGCGACGTCCGCAAGTTTCAGGTAAAAACACTTTCCCCATTTTTGGTCCGGCCGCATAGCCTTATCTCCCCGGACCGAAAACCATCTATTTTGATATACGCGTTTTGCCGCAAGTGTCTTCCAAGGGTTGGTATCTTTTCGGCGGCGAATGCTGGGCATAGGTTTCTGTTCAGCAAAAAATCATTTGGCGACTT
>JAQTQO010000039.1 GCA_028712155.1 Patescibacteria group bacterium
ACGCGGCGGCCAGGCAGCACGCCGAGGTGCCGGGAGAAGAAGCGCAAGCCAAGGAGGCGGCGGAGAGATCGCGGCAAGCGGGCGTTATCCGCAATCAGCTGCAATCGGTGCAGGAACAGCGCGCGGTTGAACGTGCGCCGGCGCAAGCAGAGGCCGAACTGAACGGAGCACGACTCCGGCAGAACCAGTTACACGCCGAAGCGGTCCCCAAACTCAACGCATTACAGCAGCAACGCGGCGGTTTGGAAAAGCAGCGGGCGCAGGTTGACGAGCGCAAGAAATCGTACGAGCAGCAGATTCAGAAAGCGGAGCTCGCAGGCGATAAGTCGGCTCGGGATAAGGCGGTCACGGGACGGGATGCGGAAGGCGCCAAGCTCGCGGCATTGGATAAGAGTATCGCATCCGTTGATGCGGAGGCGAAGAAGTGGAAAGACAAAGAAGCCCAGGCGGCGCAGGAGGTCGTGCAAAGGGAAGTAACACTGAAACAAACGAATACCGCCAAAGCTCGCGGTGTGACGCCGCCGTCGGTGGCGGCGGCCGGTGGCCAGGCCGCGCCGGGAGCGCCGGCGGTGGAAACGGTTGAGGGTGCGGCCGACGCAGTCCAAGAGCAGGCACAGGCCATGCAGGCGGTACCGATGCAGCAGGTGGGCGCGGCGCTTGATAAGTTTACCGAGGTTGCACATCAGATGAGCAGCGAAATTTCCAGCCTGGTTGATCATGAGCAGCAAATGAAAGGGCCGGGGGCTAGGCCGGATGCCGAAGGCGAAAAGGCGAAAAAACATTTCAAGGACCTTGAGAGCGTCCTGGATGAAGCCCGGGGACAACAGGAAGGCGGTCAGATGACCGACCAGATGGCGCAGCAGTACCGGCTCCGGGTGGTCGATTTGCTCTACCGGATTAACCGGGCGTTGCTGGAAACCAAGCGACGGGGGGGCGGGCCGACGGTGATCCAGATGCCGAGGCCGGACACCGAGAGTGCGAGCCCAGAAGCGCCGCGGGTCATGCCGGCGGCCGCGAGTACGGCGCCCGGACAAGCACCCTTGCCGCCGCCACCGGGACCCGCTGATCAGTCCGGCGCTGATCGTAATTCCCCGCCAAAGGCGTGATCCCCAACGATATGGCCGTACGCAATTTCTTTGATCCAAAAAGTGTCGCCACGCTTACCGCGGTTGATTTAGGCGACGATGAAGTCTATCGCGGGCTTCGCGCCGCCGCGGATGAGTTTCTTCAGGGTGCGGATGTCGGTGACGCGCACGAGGCACTGAAAAATCTCATCAAAATATTGAAGTCGTCACCGACGTTCAGGGTCGAACAGCCGGGACAGTGGGAGAAATATCAGGCGCTTATCGTCCAGCTCCAATGGGCATGCGTGCCGATCCTGACCGACGATGAGGTGGAAAATCTTTTCCGCAAGCATTTGCTGTTCGCATTTGAACGCGAGGTTGACGTTGAAGCGAAGCTTGGCGGTTTTTTCCGGATTCACCGGGACACGGAGACGCTCGGTTACCGGCGGTTAATCGTTTTGCGTGGCCTGAAAGAAAACCAAGAGCAGATCGGCCGCGAGGGAATCCCGATTGGCGGTTCCGGCACAGATGTCGCGCCGACGGTGCAGAACTGGTTGAGGGATTACGACCAATCCACTCCCCGGAGCCGAACGCGGGGCGTCTTGGCGCAAGAACATTATCTTTCGACCGGCACGAAGGGGAAAAAACTCACGCCGCCGCAGCGGGATATGGTGCGGCGGTTGGTCAAGCTTTACGATTTCTTGCGCTACCCGCAGCTGCCGGAGGAAATTGTCGAGCCGACGGGGCACGAAATCCCGTCGCGCTTGATCTCTCCACAGCCCGACACCGGCCGCGGGGCCGCGCAATCAGCGTCGCCGCAGGCGCGCTCCGAAGAGATCCGCTCCGCTTTTCGTGGAGAGGCGGCGGTCGAAGCCACGGTCCAGCGCGAGCTGGAAAGCCTGCGGCGGGCCGTCGGCAACGACCCGCGGCGGTTGCGCGACGCGTTCTACCACGTCGTGCGCGAACGCAACATCGCGACGGCGGTGGCCGTGCTCCGGCTGCTGTGTGAGCGTGATGAACTCCTGGCAATGCTGTCTGGCGACGAAAAGCTGCAGCAGTACCTCCAGGCGGTCTGGCCGGCGCTCTATGGCGCAGCCGCTGCACAGAGGTTCGCACAAAGTCCCCTTGCGCGACAGTCTGTGGTATTATTCATACAGTATATTTTACAAGAGCGGCTTGGCCTGCCGGAAGGCGAAGCCGCCCGGGTTGGTGCACAGTTGGGGAATATTCTGGCAAATAAAGGGCACCGCGAATACGACAAATTGGCGTACTACGACGTTGCCGAGCAGACGTTTAAATGGCTCGAATGAGGCAATTTCCAATTTTCAATTCTCAATTTCCAATCAATTTTCAATGACCATTTTTTCAAACAACCATTATGATCTCGAGGAAAGAACCGCGCGGTTTGGAGAAAACATCATCGAATTTTGTAAAACCTCGAAGCAAGATGCGATTTCAAAACCCATTATTACTCAATTGATTCGGTCAGGTACGAGCATCGGGGCGAATTACATGGAAGCGAACGGGGCATGTTCAAAGAAAGACTTTGGGAATAAAATATTCATTTGCAAGAAGGAAGCGCAGGAAACCAAACACTGGTTGCGCATGCTGGCAAAATGTTTCCCGGAGAGAAAGGATGAAATCCGAAAACTATGGAAAGAAACCCAAGAGTTAACCATGATTTTTCAGAAGATTACATCCTCACTGAGAAAAGATAACGAATGAAAATTGAAACATTTTTTGAAAATTGTAAATTGGTAATTGAAAATTTTAACGGCCATGCCTGATTCTGTTTACAATCCTTTTACGGACGCCGAGGAAGTGCTGTTCAAAGACGCCGACGGGCAGCTCAAGGTGGCGCGGAAAGATTCGGTTGAGCCATGGCACCCATCCGAATCGGCAGCTCTCGATGCGGAAGCGTTTCTCCTGGTCGCTCCGCGGGCACCCGACCCGCTGGAAATGCTCGCCGACCGTGTGGTGGCTGAGCTGAAACTGGCGATGCCCGACGAGGTCCTCCGCAAGCGCCTCCGCAACACGGTGCTGTCGCGGCTCAAGGATGTCCGCGATCAGATTGAAACGCGCGAAACGCTCACGCGGCCGACGAAGGTCGGAGGACTGGGGCTGCCGCCGGAGGTTACGGAAAACGTGCTAAAAATCATTGAACGCTACGTTCAGCAGCACGATGATCGGGAACGCAACCTTATTGATCAGGCGATTAAGGAGATCGAAGCGAGCGTTGGCATGCCGCTTCCGTCAACCGATGCGCCCGACCCGGGTGCACCCGCCCAAGCTACCGCCGCACCGGCGATATTGGCGCAGCAGGGCAACTATACTCCGTCCCGGCCGCCCGTTACGGTACCCCCGCCGGCACCCGCGCCTTCCCGCGGTTCTCCGCCGCCGTCGTCTTTCCGGTTGACGCCCTTGCCGGCCGTTTCATCTCCGGCAGTCCCACCGTTGCCGCCGTACCGCGTACCTCCGGTTGCCCCGCCCCGTCCCTCGCCATCCCCCGTTCAGTCTCGACCCGCGGTTGCCGCTGCCCAGCCCCGGCCGATGGCGGCCCCTGCCCCGGTACCCTGGGTTGAGCGGCCCGGCGAGCAGCCGCGGCCGGCGAAATTGCCCGTTGCACCGCCTCCGCGGGAGCCATTGCCATTACCTCGGACACCAACGGTGTCAGCGCCCGTCACTCCTCCGCCATCAGCGCCGGTTTCACCCGTCGAACCTGCGCTACCGGCTCCGCCGCCGGTCCGGCCCCGGACCAAACTGGTTGGTCCGTTGGAGGAATTGCGGGAGATGACCCTGGTGGATTTCCGCCGCCTGGACGAAGATGCGGCGAAAGCGACCAGCCGTATCCAGGAGAAGATCGCAATCCTTGAACAGCAATCTTTCGGGCACAAAGCTGCGGCAATTGCCGCCTGGCGCTCGAGTGAAGTGTTCAAGCGCTATACGGAACTCGCCGCCGCCGCCATGGGGGAGAAAAAACCGGTCGGTGACGTTATGAAATCCATGCAGTCTGCAGGGAGAGAAGTGCTGACCGTTGCCGAGTTTGAAGCGATCGCGGACTTTAATCGGACCCTGAGGTATTGATGTCGGTCTCATGCGATAACGTTATCAGCGATGCAACAATTCGTCGTACCACAATTCCTCGACGTTGAAGACAAGGTTATCGGTCCGATCACGGTCCGCCAGTTTGTCATGCTGCTGATTTCCGGCGGCCTGATATTTCTCGCCTATAAGGTTTCTGATTTTACCCTCTTTTTACTTTGGCTGATTGTCATCGCCATCCTCACCATCCTGTTTGCGTTCATCAAAGTCAACGGACGCCCCGTGCATTACCTCTTGCTGAATTTTCTCCAAACCATGAAGCGTCCGCACTTGAGCGTTTGGGATAAACATTTGACGCCGGCCGAACTGCAGACGGCGATGAGCGTCCTCGAAACAAAACCGCTGGTACCTGTCCGCAACAAGCCATTAGTGGGAAGTTCGCGGCTGGCGGAACTTTCATTGATCGTGGATACCGGCGGCGTGTACGAAGGGGAGGAAGAAGCGTAAAATGCAAAATATTAACGCAAAATTTAAAGTATTGATAAATATATAAGCCGTTGTTTTACGTTTTGCGCTTTACGTTTTACCGTTTTGTATGGCCAAGAAAAAGGATAAAAAAGGCAAGGCGGCCGCTCCGTCGAAAGGCGCGCCGGCGCAAAAGACGAAGTTTCCCAGCGCGCAGCGGGGGTTACCGATCGCCGAAATCAAAGAAGACTGTGTGGTGCTCAAAGACAGCACGCTCCGCGCGGTCATTTTGGTTTCCTCGATCAATTTTTCGTTAAAATCTGAAGATGAGCAGAATGCGATCATCGCTGCGTACGTGAATTTCCTCAATACGATCGATTTCCCGCTCCAGATCGTCATCCAGTCGCGCAAGCTCAATATTTCGGCGTACCTGACGCGGCTTGAGCAAAAAGAGAAGGAGCTTTCCAATGAGCTGCTGAAGCTGCAGATTGCGGAGTACCGGCGCTACGTTTCCGAACTGGTCGAGTTGGGCGAAATCATGACCAAGCGGTTTTACGTCGTGGTGCCGCACAACCCGCTGTCCGACAAACAGAAAGGGTGGTTCAAGCGGTTGATGGAGGTTTTTCGGGCGGCCAGTTCCGTCAAGCTTTCCCGCGAACGGTTCTTGCAGCGGCGCCGCGACCTTATGATGCGCGTTGACCACGTCGTGGCAGCTCTCGGCAGTATCGGTTTGAAATCCGCCCTGCTGGATACCCAGAGTCTCATCGAGCTGTATTACAATACGTATAATCCGGGATTGTCCGAGCGCCAAAAGCTGGCCGATTTGAACCAGCTGCAAGTCGAACCGTAACGAATAATCAGCACATCCATGTTTCGTCCTGAACAAATCGAACGCGAGGAGCGGATTGCCAAACTCAGGCCGATTTCCCCGACGCTGTCTGCGGAGGAACGCAAGCGCCTTGAACTCCAGCAGATCTCCGAGGAAAAAATTCTCCTCGAGGAAGAGCGCATCTACCGCGAGGGGTTGATCTCCGTCCGCGACCTGGTCGCGCCGGCGTCGCTGCAGGTCAAACCGACCCACGTCATGCTGGGCGAGCTGTTCGTCCGGACGATTTTTGCCATCGGCTATCCGCGGTACATCTCCGTCGGGTGGTTTGCGCCTATCATCAACCTCAACTTGCCGCTCGATATCGCGATGTATTTCTACCCGGTGCGGTCCGACGTCATTCTCAAGCAGCTGAAGAAACGGGTCGGTAACCTCGAAGCGCAGATCCTGGCCGACCGCGAGAAGGGCGCCCCGCGCGATCCGATCCGCGAGACGGCGCTGCGCGATATCGAACAGCTGCGGGATGACCTGACGCAAGGGATCGAGCACTTCTTCCAATTCGGCCTGTACGTGACGCTCTACGCCGAGGATCGTAAAAAACTGGAACGATTGACCGACGACGTGGAAGCGCTGTTCGGCAGCAAGCTCGTGTATTCGCGCAAGGTTTTGTACCAGGCCGAGCAGGGGTTTACCGCCACCGTGCCGCTCAGTGAAGATCAGCTGATGATCGCGTTCAACATGAATTCGTCGCCGATCGCCAGTTCCTTCCCGTTCATTTCTTCGGAGCTGACGTCGGACGACGGGGTACTGTACGGCATCAACCGGCACAACAACAGTTTGATCCTATTCGATCGGTTCTCGTTGCAGAACGCCAACATGGTGGTGTTCGCCACGTCCGGCGCCGGGAAAAGTTATACCATTAAACTGGAAGTCCTGCGTTCAATGATGCTGGGTACCGACGTCATCATCATCGATCCCGAGCGCGAATACAAGCACCTGTGCGACGCCGTCGGCGGCACCTACATCAACATTTCGCTGTCCTCCGAGAGCAAGCTCAATCCGTTCGATCTGCCGCGGCCGGTCGGCGAGCAGCGCGTGTCGGATATCATCCGCGGTGCGGTGATTACGCTCAAGGGTTTGTTGCGCATCATGCTGGGCCGGCCGATCGGGCAGACCGGCAAGCTCGGTTTCACACCGCAGGAGGATTCGCTGATCGACCGCGCGCTGCTGGAAACGTACGCCAAAAAAGACATCACCGCCACTTCGGATCTGGCGACCATCGAAGCGCCGATCATGCAGGATTTTCAGGAGGTGCTCGAGGGCATGGAGGGATCGGGCGACCTGGTGGTGCGGTTGCAGAAGTACACCTCGGGCACGTTCTCCGGGCTGTTCAACAGCCCGACCAATATTGACGTCAAAAACCAGCTGGTGGTGTTCTCGGTACGCGACCTTGAGGATGAATTGCGGCCCATTGCCATCTACACCATTGTCAATTACATCTGGAACGTGGTGCGTTCCGAGATGAAACGCCGCATCATGGTCATCGACGAGGCCTGGTGGCTGATGCAGTATGAGGATTCCGCCAAGTTCATCTACGCCCTGGTCAAACGCTGCCGGAAGTACTACCTCGGGGTGACCACCATCACGCAGGACGTCAACGACTTTTTGCTGTCGCCGTACGGAGCCGCCATTGTCACTAACAGTTCGCTGCAAGTCCTGATGCGTCAGTCGCCGGCCTCCATTGAACTGATCGCCAAGACCTTTGTGCTGACCGAAGGTGAAAAGTACCTGCTCTTAGAGTGCGGGGTGGGTGAAGGGATATTCTTTGCCGGCGACAAACATGCGGCCATCAAGGTCGTGGCATCCTATACCGAGGACCAGCTGATCACCTCCGACCCGCGGCAGCTGCTGGAAATCGAGCAGGCAAAACGCGAGTTCGCTGAATCAATGGAAGGCGGCACCCCAACCGATGAACCAACCCCTGATGAGCAAGGAACCGGCGAGGCAGGTGCTGCGGGCAGGGCGGCTTAAGAAATTTTTTTTGGCTTGCATCATATGTCTCGGCGGACAAAAATTATCATCATTGTTGCGCTCGTCATCGTTGCGGTTTTGCTGCTGACCCTCCTGGCGATGGCGCCGCGGCCATACGACCTATTCAATCCTTCAACGAGCCCTACGCCGACTCCCACGGCGGGTTTGCCGGTTGCGGGGGGAACGGTAAGCGTACCCGTGGCCACTCCGATCACGCGGGAGCCGAGAACCCAGGCGACGATCGAGGCCCTGGCGCGGACATTCACCGAGCGGTACGGCAGTTACTCGAGCCAGAGCGGGTTGATCAATTTGCGGGAACTTGGGCCGCTGATGACTCAGCGGTTGGCGGCGACCGCTCCCGCGACACTCCAGCGGACGTTGCCAGCGTCAGGATTTTACGGGGTCACTACCAAGGTTCTTGGGACAGAAATTATTTCGCTTAATCAAGCGGAAACTGAGGCACAGTTGGTCATGCAGACGCAGCGCACCGAAACTGCTGCTTCGGGCGTTCCCAAGAATTTATATCAAAAGCTGACTTTGAAGCTGGTGAAGGAAGCCGCGGGATGGAAGGTGGATCAGGCAGATTGGCAGTAATGGAAATTGGAAATTATTCATCGAACTGTGCCGGTAAATTTTTCGTACTCCTCACGGATGAGTGAAATCCAGCAGCGATTGCTGGATTTCTTGTTGCCCCGCGTCTGTTGCGGATGCCATGAGCCCGGCGCGTTCCTCTGCACCCGGTGCCTTCAGGGTATTGCGATGCCGACGGATTTTTTTTGTCCCCGCTGCCTGCAGCCGTCTCACCTCGGGTATCCGTGTGTTCGATGCGCCGGACGTTCATCATTAAATCGTCTGCTCGTCGCGGGAGCCTACCGTGATGTTGCGTTGCGGCGGGCGGTGGAAACGTTCAAATACCACGGGGTGGGGTCGTTGGCAACGCCGCTCGCCGCATGTTTGGAACGCTATCTCGAAAATGTGCAAAACACCGCAGGGGATGCGCTGAAGTTTGATGCCATTGTGCCCGTGCCCTTGCATCGCCGCCGCTATCTTTGGCGGGGGTATAATCAGGCGCAGCTGCTCGCACAGCAGTTAAGCCGGCATTACGGGTGGCCTTTGCGGGAAGGGGAGCTCATGCGGCGGCGGTATACGCGGCCCCAAGTTGAACTGCCGGGAGCGCGGCGGGCAAATAATATGCGGAGCGCTTTTGCGGTTACCGCGCAGTTCTCGGGAGATATTCTTTTGGTTGACGATGTCGTGACCACCGGCAGTACGCTCCAGGAATGTGCCCGAGAGCTCAAGCTGGCCGGGGCGCGTTCGGTCACTGCGCTCGCCCTGGCACACGGGTAAAATCTACTGGACAGACTGCTGATTTTCTGGTATTCTCTCGGAATCGGTTTACCCGTGGGGTGTACTGCAAACCGACGACTGATAATGGTATCATGGAGAGGTGGCTGAGCGGTCGAAAGCGGCGCCGTGCTAAGGCGTTAGGGATGAAAGTCCCTCGTGGGTTCGAATCCCACCCTCTCCGATTTGATACCAGCATTCCAGTTTGCTGGGATGGTGATATCAAATCTGGCGGATAGAGGATTCGAACCCGGGGAAAGGGGTCGGGGAAACGGGAGTTTCCCCGCGGCGGAGGTACGGGAACCGCAGGGTTCCCGGGAGGTCCGCCCAGGGCGGACCGACGGGGGCGTAATCCCACCCTCTCCGTTTTCCGCATCGGGAGCGAGCGTCAGAGTAAAATATTTAAAATTAAACATTGACACCGAACATTACTATGCAGGTTGAAATTTCCTACCAAGATGTGGTCGAGACCGCAAAGACGGGGTTTTCCGAATATCTCCAGGGAAAGCTGGGCCGGATTACCAAGATGCTTGTGCACCACCCCCAGGAGAGCATCAAGCTGCGCGCGCATGTCGCGTATTTCCTGCACCACAATGCGTTTGAAGTGGATTTACGCCTGCAGGTACCCGCCGAGGAGGAATGCTACAGCAAGGAAGTCAGCCATCAACTGCACAAGGCGCTCGACGTTGCGTTCGACAAACTTGAGGCTCAGGTGACCCGGCGCGTGTCACGCCGTAAAGACAGCCGGTAGTCGGGCGCGAGAGTGGTTTAATCGGGCAGTCTTGTCCACCGCCATAAGAAAACGCCCGGAGCGGTGGGGTGCGAGAGTGGTTTAATCGGGCAGTCTTGAAAACTGCTGTACCAGCGATGGTACCGTGAGTTCGAATCTCACCCCCACCGCTCCGGACGAATTTTCGGCGGATCCGCCTGGGGCGGAAAAACCGTTTGACCCGAAAAGGTTTCGCGAGTTAGAATTTCGCCCCCTCCGCTTTGAAGCTTGGCGTGGTAACTACCACTTAGATATCGGAATGAGCGCCTACCGCGTATGCAGAAACCCGATTATCCGAAGGGGGAACCGGTACCATCGGAAAACCATGGGGCAGTTCTTGCGAGTTGGGATTTCCCGCTGCTTGAATCGCGGCAGCGCGGCCGGCGTTGGTTCATTACCATGGGCATTATCGGTACGCTCATGGCGATCTACGGTATTTGGACGGGCAATCTCCTGTTTGTCCTGCTGCTGGTCCTTTTCACGATGACGTACCTGCTCATGCAGCGGCAACCGACCCAGGTGCGGTTTACTATTTCCGAGGACGGTATTTCCATGGGCCGGACTTTTTATCCTTACCGCGAGCTGAAAAAATTTTGGATTATATACCAGCCGCCCGATGTGAAGGCGCTGTACCTGGAATTTCAAAATCCGCTCAAGCCGTATTTCCCCATCCCCCTGGTTGATCAGAATCCGGTAACCATTCGGCACGCGCTGCTTGATTACGTGATGGAAGATCTACATCGCACGGAAGAGCCGACGCTCGACCAATTAAGCCGGTTTTTGAAACTCTAAACAGAGCATTGCCGGTTGACAAATATCATTAATTGCGTTAGGAACAGTTATACCCTTCGGCGGGTAACAATGTCTTAAAATCATCGTTTTCTTTCTTCTCCTTGCGCGCCCGTAGCTCAGTTGGACAGAGCGCAAGGTTGCGGACCTTGAGGTCGCAGGCCCGCCCCACACCTTTTCGCTCATACGCTTTTTTCACACCGTACGTTTGTCCATTCCCCCATGCGCCCGTAGCTCAGTTGGACAGAGCGCAAGGTTGCGGACCTTGAGGTCGCAGGTTCGAGCCCTGCCGGGCGCAGAGGACAATGGAAAAGTGGTAGGTGGAGTGAAAAAGGTGTGGGGTGAAAGCCCTGCCGGGTGCAAGGAGAAGAGAGCAAGCGATATCCCAGACTATTGCCGAGGCATGCGCTGCGTGTGCTGTCGGTTTTTTTATTCCCATTTTGCTATACTATGAAAGTGGTGCGTCTCATTTATGCCGTTTACGCTGGATACAAAGATTGAGCAGCTCACGCGGGTGGGGAAGTCGACTGCCGCGCGCCTTGGCAAGCTCGGAGTCCGGACGGTCACCGATCTGCTGCGGCATTACCCATTTCGTTACGACGATTTCGGGTTGATTCTACCGATCGCAAAACTTTCGGCCGGGACTACGGCCACGGTCGGCGGGCAAATTGAACTCATCGCCAACCGGCGCAGCCCGCGGCGCAGGATGATGTTGACGGAAGCCGTTATTACGGATGCGACCGGAACGATTGGCGCCGTGTGGTTCAACCAGCCGTACCTGACGCGGATGTTTAAGCCCGGAGACGAGGTGTACGCTGCCGGACAGGTGACGTACGAATTCCACCAGCTCCAGTTCATCAATCCCAGTCTTGAACTCAAGCGGAGTTTCACCCTGCACACCGCCCGGCTGGTTCCGATCTACCCGACGACCGTTGGGCTGACACAGCGGCAGATCCGGTTTCTGGTGCAGCAAGCGCTGCCGGCATGCCGGGAAATACGTGACCCGCTGCCGCCGGAACTGCGCAAACTGATGACGTTACCGGCGCTGGCGTGGTCCCTGCAGCAGGTGCATTTCCCCGATCACCGGCGCAATCTTGACGCGGCGTTGCGGCGTTTAAAATTCGACGAGCTTTTGTTTTTGCAATTAGGGATTCAGCTCGCGCGCCAGGAGATCGCGCGCAGTCCGGCGCTGCCGATCCCGTTTCACGCCGAACCGACCAAGCGGTTCGTGGAGCATTTGGGCTTTTCCCTCACCGAAGATCAGCGTAAAGCAGCGTGGAAAATTTTGCAGGATATCGAAAAGATTTCCCCAATGAACCGGCTTCTGGAAGGAGAGGTCGGTTCGGGCAAAACCGTCGTGGTGGCGACGGCCGCGCTCAACGTTGCGCTGGCGGGCAACCAAACCGTCGTGATGGCACCCACCGAAATACTCGCCGAGCAGCATTACCGGACGTTTTGCCGGCTGTTTTCCGGCTGGCCGGTATCGGTGGGGCTCCTGACGCGCAGCCGCCGGGCGATCCATCCGCGCGCGTCCAATCGCCCGACGGCGTCTCCGCACTCCTTAACGAAGCGCCAGCTGGTCGCGAAACTGCAAAACGGCGCGCTCGATGTGGTGGTGGGCACTCACGCTCTGCTGCAGGGGGGCGTG
>JAQTQO010000065.1 GCA_028712155.1 Patescibacteria group bacterium
GTCCAGCAGGAATTTGACATCCTCAGCAACGCCTTCGGCGGCATCGTCAAAGACCATGTAGCTGGTGCGGACTTCGGGCGAACCGATGAAGAGCTCGCCAGCATTGGCTTGCGTCGGCACCGCCAGACCGACGCCGGACTTGGCACCGGAGCCGACCACAAAGCGGCCTCGGACTTTGGCTTGATTTTTGAAGACGTTCCATGCGGATGCGCCAAACAGCACACCGATGTTCATCAGCGAACCGTATTTGCAGGCTTTGATGACATCCAGAATGGTGTCGTCAATGTCGGAAACCGGATCGGCGGCATCGTTCCAAGTGGCATTGGTGCCGGGGCTGACGGCTTCGACCGCGAGATCAATTACGGTTTTCTCATGAGCCAGCGCCGCAACTTCGGCAACTGCTACCGCGCCTTCGCGGAGCATGTTTTCGAGACCTTCGGCTTCGAGCTGCTCGAGATTATCCACCGGATAATCGAGCGCATGAGGCGCACAGTTGAAAGTGGCGTCGGTCACTTCAAAGCGCAGTTCGGCCGCGCGGCCTCCAAGCGTCCGAAGCGTATTCGGGATGTGGAAGCGGTGTTTCTCGGTGTACTTTTTGAACCGTCCAGTTGAAGTCGGGACTTCAATCGTCGGGGCAATAAAGTCAGCAACGGGCATGATGGCGCTTTGTGCGGCACCCTGCGCGAACTGGCGAAGCATGGGACTGGAACTGATGGCTTGCAAACGGGACATGGTTTTCTCCTTTTCGTTATAGATTGGTTACGCGGTGACGGTGATGAGGCCGAGGTTGGCGGGACGGGCCAGCACGAGCTGACCGGCAACGCCCTTCTCTTCCGCGATGGCAAGAACGCGGTAGGTTCCTGCGGCGGTCGGCAGTGCGCAGACTTTGCCGGGCTGTCCCGAGACAGACGGATTGGCAATGACCAGCGTGTCACCGGGGTTGCAGGTTCCAATGAGCGGAAGCCGGACGTTGCGGTCGGGCGTGAGCGGTTGGAACTCACCGTTTTCGCCGGACGCCGCGCCTGCCAGAATGAGGTAGAGCGCGACGGCGGTGAGCGAAGCGGGCAGAATCATCTGCGGGGCTCCGGTGGAATGACTGAGGACAGCGAGATGATCCGCGTGAGCGGTCAAATCTGCGCCGCAAGGCATAACGACGGGGCCGGTTTTGGTATTGGATTGGCTCATAATGAATCTCCTATGGGTTGGTTTCTAAAAAATCAGTCGGCGAACTCCTGCTCGGCGCGGCGGAACGCATCGGTGTAAACAATCCGTTCACTCTTCATGATCTCTGCCGCACGGTTGCGGATTTTTACGGCTTTGGATTCGGAGGTGGAGGCGTCGCGGTTATGCGTCGCCGCAACCTTTGAATCGCGGTTGTGTAGCGGGCGGCGGGTATCCGCAGGCGGCGTAGCAACCGGCTTAGGGGTTTTGAGGTTTTTGAATACCGCTTCCGTCAGGCTGCGGTTTTCAATAAACTGCGCGCGGACTTCGTCGCGATTTTCGATGACGGCGGCGTTGGCCTCGAGAAACGCGTCGGCATCGGCTTCGAGCTGTGCGTTTTTCAAACCGGACAGTTCGGTTTCAGCGGTCACGGCGCGATTGGTAAGCGCGGCGACCTCCTCCGGGGCAGCCATGTTTTCAATGGCGGTGAGGATAGCGTCCTGCGCCGTGTCAGCGGGCAGATTCAGCTTGTTGAGCAGTGCATCAATTACAGGTTGCATATGGGTCTCCTTTTTAACGGAACAATTTTTCTTTTCACCCAAAGGGGAAAAATCAAACGGCGCACCGGACGTGCGGTTAGAAAGAGGCAAAATACCTTTGAGATTCGGGTCGTTGGTGACAGCGGCATTCAGAAGGCGGACAGGCCGGAAGCGGTCGCCGCCGAGATCCTCGCAGTCGGCTTTGGCCCAGACGGGCGAAAGAAAGCGATAGCGTCCGCCTTTGACTGCGGCCTCGCCGATGTCGGACCAGCGGATGCGGGCGAACAGCCCGCTACCAGCGGAGTTCGGCATGAATTTCAAATCGGTGATCCAACCTGCGGCTTCGGAACGTTTTTCGGCATCGAGCGAAAAATGATCGAAGTCGATGAGCAGACCGGGGAAATTGGATGAACCCGCGCGCGCGTTTTCAAACGCGGCAACCATGAGCGTACAGGCGGCGGCGTCAATCACCTGAACAATCCCAGCGGCGGCATGGGGAAACTCGCCCAGCGGGGCAAGCTGGTGCCAGCCGTCGGCGGGGAGCTCAAAGTTGCGATTTAAAATCAGATTCATGCCCTAAGGGCAAAAATCAAATGGGCGGACGGATCGGACGTTTCGGACGTATCATTGAGCCGGTGAAGGAGCGGGGGATTTTGTCAAAGTGTAGCCGGTTTTTTCGGAAAGTTCGGCGGTGTCGATTTCGAGACCGGCGGCTTTGATGTCGAGGGCGTCCTGCACGACCTGACTGGTGGCGTGGGTGAGTCCGGGCGAAAATTCAAAGTAGGCCAGCGCGGGCTGTCCGGGAAAGTATTCCGCCAGCAACGGCACATCAATGGCGTTCTGCAAAACTCCCGCCAGCGTGATGGCGTCGGCTTTGGCAATTTGCAAAAAGGTGTCCTGATGGGCTTTTCCTGCAAGAGTACCTGTGCCGGATTCGGCGAGCATGGTAAGAATGCCGCCGGTGCCGGTGATGGTGATTTGTTCATCGATGTATTTGATCAGTTCGTGAAACGGCTGACGTCCGCCTCCCCCGGTGACAAATTTGATGTCGCTGTCATGCGGCAGGAAGCCGCGTCCGTTGGATAAAATCTGGTCGGCAACCGCCTGATATTCTTTTTGTTTTTCTTCGGAGGCGTTGGGCGGGCCGACCAAAAAGATAGACGGGATGCCATAGACCGAAACGTAGGAATCCCAGTCGGCCTGTGAAAGGTTTTTGCGCAGATAGAGAATGCTGAGGATGCGGTCGAGTGCGGTGGTCTCAAGGATGACGAAATTTTCGGGGTCAATGA
>JAQTQO010000066.1 GCA_028712155.1 Patescibacteria group bacterium
CCATCAAGGAAACGCACGTGGCGTTCCTCGGGCTTGATCGCTATATGGGTAAACCCCTGACCATTATTAAGTGGCAGAAAATCCACCCGGCTGACGGCCAACCCCGCTTCTACTCGTATCCAGACGATTGCTACTGGCACAAGGACGAGAAGTTCGCCAATCAGCCCACCTGCGGCTTCCGCTGGTATCTCATGCCGCTCCAGATCGTGCCCGATTCGGAGAGCAAAACCTACCAAGATCAGGTGGCAATGCTCCCAGCCGAGTACGAAGTGCCATTTGCTGTCGAGGAGGTCGGAAAATGCCTGCTCTACCATCGCAAGAATGGCACGTTCTTGAACCCCAATCAGTACGGAAGATGTCAGGACGTTTCCTTGGACGGCCTCCGCGTGGACGTCGGCCGCTTCGACTTTGGCGGTCTCGTCGTCGACGGCTGGGCGGATGAGGAACGCCTTGACGGCGTCGGTGTGGCCGCCTCTCGGAAGTATCCGAACCTTGTCCAGCCATAGGCGCCGCGCCCGCTTCCTGGGGGAAGCAGGTGGGCGGGGATCCGCCTCTGGCGGAAAAGTTAGAGGGCTTACCCCTCTTGCCTGTACCGTTGCATGACGGGAATTACTTGAGCCTTCGGCAAAAATTTTTTTGCTGGGGGCTCTTTTCTTTTCCTTAAACCCCCCTTGCCAGCCCGGTAGGGCTATGCTAAACTCAAATGGACAAATTAATTAAGCTTTGTTTTGGCTGTTTTTTTATCCACGTGGCGCCTGCCCCCGGCCGCCACAGCAGCCTGGCAAGGTAACAAAACACACTATGCAGCACTATGAGCTATTGGTCATCTTGAGCTCGAAGCTCGACCAGGCCGGCGAGGAGGCAGCCGTAAAAAAAACCCTCGATCTGATCGCCAAGCACCAGGGTAAAGTTACCCGGCAGGAGTCGCTGGGCAAACATAAGCTGGCGTATGAGATCAAACACGAAACGTACGGATCGTACGTTTGCGTGGAATTTGACATGGAGCAGCCCCAGTTGAAAGAAGTTGACCGCCAGTTCCGTCTGATGGCGGAGGCGGTCAGGCATCTGATTATCAAGAAGCCCGTCAAGACGGCGGCGCAGATTGCCGAAGCCAGGATGGTCCAGGAGAAGGTCGAGCAGCGCATGGCCCGTGAACGCGCGGAGGAAAAGATCGCCGCCGCGCCACCTCCTCCGGCAGAGGAGCCGGCCAGGCCAAAAGGAAAGGATCAGGACAAGAAGATCAGCCTGGAGGACCTGGACAAAAAGCTGGATGACATTCTTAAAGAAGAAATTTAGCTACGAATTATTTATTCACCGATCAATACGAATTCCTGGCGTGGCTACCGTATCCATACAGTAACCAGGATCGCGAACCTATAATACCAAACCAAAGTGATTCGTGAGATTAGTGATAATAGATTAGTGTTTATTTAATCAAAAACTATATGAATCTCAATAAAGTCATGCTTATCGGCAACGTAACCCGCGACCCGGAAGTGCGGACCACGCCAAACGGACAGAACGTCGCCACTATCGGCGTCGCCACCAACCGGCGCTGGAATGACCAGTCCGGCCAAAAGAAAGAGGAAGTGGAATTCCACAATGTGGTGGTGTGGCGGAAGCTGGCGGACATTGTCGGCCAGTACGTAAAAAAAGGCAGTAAAATATATGTGGAAGGCCGCCTGCGGACCCGGTCATGGGATGACCAGTCCGGCCAAAAACGCTATCGCACGGAAATTGTCGCGGAGAACATAATCATGCTGGATCGGCCCGGCCAGTCGAGCCCTCCGGCCGCACCGGCGTCCGATGAGGCGACCCAGCCGGCGCCACCGTCAGGTGAGCCGGAAATCAACGTCGAGGATATCCCATTTTAAAAAAATTGAATACTAATGTCCATGATGAGAACAAACAAGAATAACGCACCTCGGCCGGTGATGAATAAGGCGTGCCATTTCTGTACGAACGGCATCGATGACCTGGAGTACCGCGAGGTCAGGGTCATGCAGAAATTCCTGTCTTCATACGCGAAAATTTTACCCCGTAAAAAAACCGGGATTTGCTCCAAGCACCAGCGCATGCTCGCCCAGGCGGTCAAGCGCGCCAGGTTCATGGCTCTGATTCCGTATACGACACGCTAATCATATGCTATCCATCAACGATTTACGCGCTGGCGCCTATTTGGTTTACCAGGGCGAACCGTACGTAGTGCTGAAGCACAGTTTCATCAAGATGGCCCAGTCCAAAGGGATTATGCGGACGACGCTGAAGAATCTCAAGACCGGCAAGGTCCTGGAAGAGACGTTTAAAGGCCAGGAGAAGCTGGAGGAAGCGGACATCCGCAAGTCCAAGGCGAACTACCTGTACCGCGAAGGCGACCCGTTTTTCTTCATGGATGAGGTTACGTACGACCAGTTTTTCGTGACCGAGGCCCAGCTCGGGGACAAGAAGGACTATCTCAAAGAAAATACCGAGATAGAGGTGCTGAATTTCAATGATGCCCCGATTACCATAGACTTACCGAAAAAAATGACGCTCAAGGTCACTATGACCGCGCCGGGCGTGCGCGGCGATACGGCGCAGGGTTCGGTCATGAAGCCGGCTACGCTGGAGACCGGGGTCGAGATCAGTGTCCCGCTGTTCATCAAGCAGGACGAGATGGTGATAGTGAATACGGAAACCGGCGAGTATGTGGGTAAAGCCTAAGAATAATTTCCAATTTCTAAATCCCAATATCCAATGATTGGTTAGTGATTATTTAAAAACCCGTCTGCGGAGCAGGCGGGCTGTTTTTGTAATTTGTTTGTTACGTGGTCATTTTTGGTTGATCCACGCGGAAAGAGCATCGGGTGGCAGGCGTAGCAGTCTAGCGGCTTCTGACGGTATGAGGGGATTATAGGCAATCCCCGTGGCGTTCGAG
>JAQTQO010000040.1 GCA_028712155.1 Patescibacteria group bacterium
AAACGTGCGACAGCGAGTCGATGAGCAGGATGTCGGACGCGCCTTTCTCGCAGCGCTGCATCGTCTGCACCAGGTCGGCGAGCGACCGCGACTCTTTGACGAGCAGCGGGATGCCGGCGTTGTCGAACAGCGGCTTGAGGAATTTCGCGGACTTTTCGGTGTCGAAAATGATCACCGGCTTGGCCGACTTCGTGCGCTGGTGCAGCCCGATGGCGATGAGCGCGGCGGTGTAGGTCTTGCCGGTCCCGGCAAAACCCTGCAGGGCCATCTTGAAGTACGGCTTGTTGTTGGCGGCAGGCATGAAGAAATTATCGACGAACGGATCCTCGTCCTTGACCGGCGTGGCCACGGCCACTCGGGCCGGTCGGATTATTTTGTTCTGCATAGAAAGCTGTTTCCCCTCGCACTGAAAGCGGGCGAGGTTTACGCTTGAATAAGGGCGCGGTGGAGCTTGATGAGCCGGCGATACTTGGGGCTGTTGATTTTGCCCTGGATGATCATCCGGTCGATCAGCGCATTCACCAGCGCGAGCGCTTTGGTCTTCGACATATGGTTTTTTGTTTTAATTGTGGATAAGTTTTCAAGGTACGGCCGCGTATGCAGGGGCTAACAAAAAAACCTCCCGCTAGGGAGGTTAATTGCTGCGTTGAGCTATTTTTTACGCTCTACGCCCCATGGCACTTCTTAAACTTAATTGGTGTCCCGTCTGCTTTCTTCGCTCCGCAAGGACAGGGATCATTTCTGCCGACGCGCTGGCCGCCGAAGTGAGTTTTGGAATCGTCAACCGAATTGATGCTCTCGCGCTTGGCGACCTCGCGGGACTGTGGCGTATCCCCCGCTCCGCCGGAACCGCGCTGCATTTCCTTTGACGGCGCGGAAAACTGCATTTGGCGGACTTTCGGCTGCTGCATCAGCATCTGGCCGGCCACGCCGACTTTGTAGATGGAGTAGACGATCTGCTTGTTGACGAGGTTGATGAGCTGCGTGAACATCCGGTAGGCTTCTTTCTTGTATTCCACCAACGGGTCGCGCTGGCCGTAGCCGCGCAGGCCGATGCCGGTCCGCAGATGGTCAATCGAATCCAGGTGGTCCATCCACAGCATGTCAATGGTGCGCAGCATCACGGCTTTCTCGATCTTTCGCATCGCGTCGGCTTCCCCCATTGCCGCAGACGCGGCGCGTTCGAGTTGGTCGTAGTGGGCAATCGCCAATTCCTTGAAGTAGTCAATGACGCGCGTCCGGGCGGCCGCGTCTTCCAGGCGGTCGCCGGCCTGGCCGCGGCACTTTTCCAGCTGCGCCGGCGCGTCCGATGGCAGCGGGAACATCGTGGTCATGACCTCGGCGACTTCCTTCAGGTTCCAGTCGTTCTGGTTTTCGCCGGCGGTGTGGAAACTCACCACCTGCGTGATCTCCTCCTCCACCAGCTTGAGCACTTCCTCGCGGAGATTGGCGCTGGCGAGAATCTTCCGGCGGCGGCCGTAGATGACCTCGCGGTGTTTGTTGATGACGTCGTCGTATTCCACCAAATGCTTGCGGATGTCGAAGTTGTGGCCTTCCACTTTCTTCTGCGCCGCCTCCAGGGATTTCGATACCATCCGGTTCTCGATCGGCATGTCCTCGGGGATGCGCAGCGTCTCCATAATCCCCTTGATGCGGTCGGAGCCGAATATTTTCATCAGGTCGTCCTCGGTGCTCAAAAAGAATTGCGAACTGCCGGGGTCGCCCTGGCGGCCGGACCGGCCGCGCAGCTGGTTATCAATCCGGCGCGACTCGTGCCGCTCGGTGCCGATGATGTGCAGCCCGCCGAGCTCGCGCACCTTGGCGGCTTCCTCCGCAGTGGGCGGGTTGCCGCCCAAAATAATGTCCACGCCGCGGCCCGCCATGTTGGTGGCAATCGTCACGGCACCGACGCGGCCGGCTTGCGCGATGATCTGGCCTTCCTTTTCGTGTGCTTTCGCGTTCAACACCTGCGCCGTAACGCCGGACTGCTCCAGCATGCCGGCGAGCAGCTCGTTTTTCTCGATGGAAATGGTGCCGACCAGCACCGGCTGGCCGCGCTCGCTGCGTTCCTTGATCTCCTTCACGACGGCCAGGTACTTGCCGTGCTCCGTTTTGTAAATCCGGTC
This sequence comes from Patescibacteria group bacterium, assembly GCA_028712155.1. Taxonomy (GTDB): domain Bacteria; phylum Patescibacteriota; class Patescibacteriia; order Buchananbacterales; family GWA2-38-13; genus VMFR01. The sequence goes on from JAQTQO010000040.1 coordinate 2,127, forward strand.
CGCCAATTCCTGGCGGATCATCGGTTTGTTCGTCGGGATGGTGGTAACGTCGAGTTTGTAAATCTTGGCGAACTCCTCGGCCTCGGTTGCGGCGGTCCCCGTCATGCCGGCCAGTTTCTTGTACAAGCGAAACAGGTTCTGGAATGTGACCGTCGCCAGGGTCCTGGACTCCTGCTGCACCTCCACGCCTTCCTTCGCTTCGATGGCCTGGTGCAGGCCTTCGGAAAACCGCCGGCCGTACATCATCCGCCCGGTGAACTCGTCCACGATGATCACCTCGCCGTCTTTGACGACGTATTCTTTATCAAGTTTGTACAGCACTTCGGCGCGCAGCGCCTGCTCGATGTGGTGCACCATGTCCATGCCGCCTTCGGCGTAGAGGTTGGCGATGCCCAGCGCCTTTTCCACTTTGGTGATACCGGCCTCCGTCAGCGTGGCCGCGCGCATTTTCAAATCCACGTTGTAGTCGGTGTTCTCAACCAGGGTCTTGGCGATCTGCGCGAACTGCCGGTAACGCTCGGACGATTCCATATCCGGCGCCGAAATGATGAGCGGGGTTCGGGCCTCATCGATCAAAATGGAGTCCACCTCGTCGACGATGGCGAAGTTGAGCTCCCGCTGCACGATGTGGGAAACGTCCTGCGCCATGTTGTCGCGCAGGTAATCGAACCCGAATTCGTTGTTGGTGCCGTAGGTGATGTCGCAGGCGTACGCTTCCTGCCGCCGAACCGGCCGCAGGTAGCTGTACTCCACGCGGAAGCTGCCGGTAATGTCGCGTTTTTTGTCGCGCTCTTCTTCCTCGTTGAGCGGCTTGGTTTCTTCAACTTTCGTCGAAGCCTGGAACGTCGGGTCGTAGCGGAACGACGTTTCGTGCTGAATGCAACCGACGGTGAGCCCGAGCGCATGGTAGATCTGCCCCATCCAGACGGTATCGCGCCGCGCCAGGTAGTCGTTGACCGTCACCAGGTGGCAGCCCTTGCCGGAGAGCGCGTTTAAGTACAGCGCGAGCGTCGCGGTCAGGGTCTTGCCTTCACCGGTCTTCATCTCCGCGATCTGCCCGCGGTGCAGCACGATGCCGCCCATCAGCTGTACGTCAAAATGCCGCTGGCCGAGCGTGCGGCGGGCGGCTTCGCGCGTGGCGGCGAACGCCTCCGGCAACACCTGATCGAGCGTCTCGCCTTTGGCGATCCGGTCGCGCAGCTGGACAGTCACCGCCTTGAGCGCCGCATCATCCTTGCTCTTGAAGTCCGGTTCAATCGCATTGATCTTCGCGATGACCGGCTCAAGCTCGCGGATTACGCGCGCGTTGGGGTCGCCAAGAATTTTAGTCAAAAGTGACATATCAAATGACGCGGATGCGTCAGATTTGCTCACCGTACCCCAAAAAACGGGTTTCGGCAAGGGGTACGGCCTGTTTTCAGGCACGTCAAAATCAGCGGTTCCGCAAGCCGGCATCCCCGGCTAAACCTTTGACAATTCTAAGCATTTCTGGTAGCATAAGTTGCGCGTAATTACTTCGCTCTTTACCCCTGGGGCTGGGTTCACCGAGTACTTCACCTCGCTTTACGGCAGCAGCCGGAAATGCCGTTGGGACCGGCGCAAGGTAAGGGACACCTCCTCTGTCCCCACCATCTGGCTATTGCCAAACCCACCCCAGGGGTCTCGCTCCCCCCTATCTGGTTAGTCACCCTCAATGGTTGACCGGATAGGGGGACTTTTCTTATCTTGACGAACTTGCATTCCATTGCTACGCTCAAAAAGTTCTTTGTGAAAATTTCCCGGGAAGCTGGGAATCGGCGCTGGTCCATCGAGTACCTTCCTCGGTTCTTACATTTCCCCCGGCTGGGGCGGTTTGGGTGCTGCCGCACCTGACTTCCCGGGATCCAATAATCCCGCCAGATCACCACGTTCCTTAGGCGCTAAAGGGTAAAAAAGTGTCCCACCGAACACTGGTCTGGCGGATTTTTTTATTAAAAAAACTTTCGGCCGTTGACAAAATGCTGCTGCGACGCTTACAGTACCCGTATCCCGTTCCGGAACGTTGACAACCCTGGGACTCGGACTTCTTTGCTTCCACTCACGTTGCCGTTTGGCAGCTGGCTCCCCGCTCACAGCCGTGAGGGGGACGGGAAGGACGGATAGACCGACAGTTCGGTACGCAAGACCAAGCAAGCACGGGTCGAGCTAGCGCGAAACCCGGTCCCAGGGTCTTTAGACCCGCTCTTTGCAAATACCCCTGGGGAGCCTATGGCGTCCCGCCTTTAAGAACACCTCACCCACGAGGTGCCAATACCATCATCACCCTCCTATGGAGGGACAACTCTCTTGAAGGCACAACAACGCCAGAACTCTCCAGGGTTTCTACACGCCCACCAGATCGCGAGATCAATCCCCTGCTCGACTCGCATTTGGTGGGTCTTTTCTAAAGCGATTGACAAATAATCTGCAGCCAGTAGATTACCTATACGCGGCATACGGCGCTCCTTCTCAACCCTGGGGTTTGCACTCACCTTTGATACGGCAACATGGTGGCTTGGGCCGCCGCCTCCCTTTGACGGGCAGCGCGGGACGGCGGCGTGAAACGGTCAAGTCTCTTTGCGGAATACCGGGGCAGTAGATCACTCAAAGGTCGCAGATGGCGCCTAGCCAAACCCCAGGGTCTTTGACCCGCTCTTTACACAATCCCCGGAGAATCTCCGGATCTCACCTTCAAAACCCCTTTTCTGCCTTTCTCGAAGGGCATTCTCATTGAAGGCTCTCCTGCAGCCAGTGTTCTCCGGAATCACTAAAAGACCCACCGTGCGGTACGTTGGTATTTCCACTCCTGAAACCCAGCTACCAAACGGTGGGTTTCTATTTAGTATCCGACAAACTGAATTTCTTCGTGGAGCTGGATGCCGAGCTGATTGCGCACGCGCGTCTTGACCAGTGCGATGAGCTGCATGACGTCGTCGGCAGTCGCCCTGCCTTCGGCATTGACGATGATGTTGGCATGGAGCGGGGAAATCTGCGCGCCGCCGATCTTGGTGCCGCGCAGGCCAAATTTTTCCAGCACAAAACCGATCGGTAATTTTCCAAACCGCGTCGTGTGCTCGTATTCATCTTTGGTAATGTCGAGGGCGCTCAGTATGCGCGGCACTTCCACGGGCGTACTGCCGAGTTCAATGTTTCTGAAAACGCATCCGGCGCTGGGCTCATGGGGCACGCGACCGCGTTTGGATAATATTTCTTTCACTTCGGCCATGATTGCCGCCGGTTCCCGCCGCTGCAGCGAAAGCGTCGCCGAAAGCACCGTCCCCGGGTGCGTATGCAGCACGCTGCCGCGGTACGTAAACTGCATCTCGGACGCCGACAGATTTTCTACCTTGCCATTTTGCAAGCAGCGGACCTCGCGGCACAGCTCGCCAAACCCATGCCCCCACGCTCCGGCGTTGCCGTATACCGCGGCGCCAACCGTGGCGGGAATTTTTGTCATAAACTCCATGCCGCCCAGCCCGTGTTTGGCGCATTCCAAAAGCAGCGCCATTGTCAGCATGCCGGAACCAACCGTCACGGTTTCCCCGTCAATTTTGATGCTCCGGTTACCGTTGTGGATGACCAAGCCGTCAAATCCGCGGTCGGAGACGAGAATGTTGGAACCGTTGCCCAGCACAAATACCGGAAGTTTGTACTCTTCGGCGACTTTCAGCGCGGCAACCAGTGCGGCTTCATCACGCGCGTCAAAAAAATACCTCGCCGGCCCGCCGATTTTGAACGAAGTATAACCCTTGAGCGGAACGTTTTCCTGTACGCCGGGCAGCAATTTCTCCAGCTGTTGAAATGGGATTGGTGGCATATGCTTGCCAATACCCTAGCACATTCTTTCCGACTTTGTCACCAAAGGTGGGGCCAAAGTGGCGAGCAGACTCCGAAATTTGGAGAATTTAGCGGCTCGTCGTCCCTACGCTCGCGAACTTGCCTTCGCGCGGCGCTCGCCTCAAACACACTCGCGTTTCCGCCCAAGGCGGAACCGTTCCTCCTAGCCGCCAAATTCAATTCAACTTTTTCCGATACTCGCATCGAATACAACCAATCGAGCGCCCATTGGAGAAATTGCAAAGGTCGTCATCCCGGGTCCTGACCCGGGATCCAGAAAAAATGTACGTTTACTGGATTCCGGCTCCGGGGCCGGAATGACAATTTTTTAACAGCTTTAACCCCAAAATATCTTTAACAAGCCTTACATAAATATAAAGACCCCAGATCAGATACGATGAGATATGGGGTCACGAATTTTTGCGAGTTTCCATAACTTGCCTCGCAGACTTTTTTGGAATTTGAAAGATCAAACGAAAGATCTATTACTAAACACCGAAGGAACCGGCTGAACGATCCCCGAGCGTACTAGCCAGGGGCTAGGTAGTGAGAGTCCACTTGACTCTCGGTTTCCCGAAAAGATTCATCCTTTCCGGGCGGCCGATGGAGAGGGCGAACTCTCGTTCATCTTCCAGCGCGATCTCATAGATGCGCGTGGTGATGATGTTCGCGATCATGCGAACGTACGCCTCGACATCGATGACGGGCGTATCGAATTCCCGCTCGAACTCGAAGTACTCGGACTCACCTCGAGTAACAACGCGGGAACCGCGGAAATACAGCAACAACTGATGCGCAGAGGTGTGAAGCTTCCCCTGAGGGGTGATCTTCACTACGAAGTGCCGACGACCCTCTGGCCACTCGATGGTCAGTGTGCCGGCAATCGTTTTACCCTCGAGAAGTCCCATAGGACCTCCTTTGATGTAAACGAACGAACTCGGTCGTCATTTTCGAGCCCGACCGATTTTGGCTCGATCAGACATTACTGATAGAAGTAATGATAACATATTTTGAATAATTTGTCAATCATTTTAGCTAATTTTACGCTAAATTATGCAAAAAATAGTTATCCACATCAAAATATTGACCCGGCGCTACCATGTGCTAGAGTACCCATTGCCTGGTTGTCCCTTCAGCAGCCCAAAAAACACCGCCCAATTCCTCAGGCGTGAGCCTCCCCCAATCAAACTCAACCTTGCCCTGATCAGCAATCAGGGACCAAACAAGTATGAGTCCAACGTGCCGGGCTCAGAGGAAAGCGACTGTTTTGACGGTCAAGTGAAGGGGATGGGACTGAGCGAGACGCGAAGTCCGCACCAATCGGGATGATGGGTAATGGCAACGTTGGTTCCATATGCTCCCTGCCGGAGTCCTTCGGGGCGTTGATGGCAGGGTTTTTCTTATGCAAAAAGACTGCCGATATGATCGTCAGTCTTTCAAAATTTTGCTGCGAACTATTTGATGAAATCCCGCACCTTATAGACGTCCCCTGCCCCCATCGTCACGACCACATCACCGGGCTGTAAATAGTGGGAAAGGTAGTCGGCGGTTGCCTGCAAATTCCCGCACGCGCGTACCGCGAGGTGGAATTTGCCGATGGCTGCCGCCAAGTCAGCGCTTGCCGCCGGATCCCCGGCTTCGCGCGCTGACGCAAACAAATCTACTATCAATACGCGATCGGCCGGCGCGAAACTGTGCGCAAACTGCGGCATCAGTGCGCGAGTTCTCGACGCGAGGTGCGGCTGAAACACCACCCACAGCTTTGATTTTGGGTACCGCTCGCGAATGGCTTCAAGCGTGCGCGCGATTTCGGTCGGATGATGGCCGTAATCGTCCACCCACGTTACGCCATCCCCGACCGTAGTTTGCTGACGGCGCGCCAAACCCTGGAATGACTGCAATGCTTTGGCAAAATTTTTCACATCGATGCCGGCTTCTTTTGCGGCAATCAGTGCGGCCACCGCATTGAGCGCATTGTGTTTGCCGATCAACGGGCTAAAAAATTTGGCAAACGGCTTGCCCTGGCGAAGAACGGCAAACGTGCTTTGGGAATCACCCGGCCGGAAATCAACCATTTGATAATCCGCATGCGCGGAGACCCCGTACGTGACGCGGCGCTTTGCTTTCGCGGTTGCCGACATCACCGCCGGCCAATCCGCGCAGGCGATCACAAGGTGCTTGGTCTTTACCGCCAGTTTCGCAAAAGTTTTTTCCATGGAAGCCACATCGGGATAGACATCCACGTGCTCCCATTCGAGCGTCGTCACGATGCTCACCCACGGATCAAGGTCGAGAAACTTGGCGACGCGTTCGGTCTGGCTTTTTGCGTACTCGTCGCCTTCCACGATGAAGAACTCCCCTTTCCCCCAGTGGCCGTTGCCGGGCAGCCCCAAAACTTCCGGCGTCCCAACCAGGTAGGACGGGTCCAGCTTGGCCTGCGCAAACACCCACGCGAGCAACGCCGTCGTGGTACTTTTGCCGTGCACGCCGGTGACCGCGATGGTTTTCTTCTGCCGTGAGAGAAACCCGCGGAACTCCGATTCGGGAACGATCGGAATTTTTCGCTCCCCGGCCGCGGCAGCTTCCGGGTGCGTAGCCGGCCATGAGGCACCAACCAGAATGATATCCGGATCCCAGCCCAAGTTCTTGGCGTCGAATTTCGGAAAAACCTTTACGCCATTTTTGTGCAGCGCTGAATCGGTGCCAAACGATTCCGGTACGTCAGAACCGGCCACGATTTTCCCCATCTGCTTGGCGATGATGGCCAAACCGGAAACCGCGACGCCTTTCACGCCGATAAAATGCATCTTTTCTGCTTGCGCGAAAATATTGTTTGTCTTGACAACTGCCATGTGAAGTGATAGCGTGAAAAGTCAATTTCGCTCCTTCCCTATCCTAGCATACCCGAGGGATTGCCCATGAACAGCGTACGAATCGACCCGATCGTCTGCCCGACCAACAGCCCGGCAGGGATTTTCAACCGGCTCGCCGTGTGCCTGACCGCATCGCGACGGTTGCCGTCCAACTCCGCGCAAAGCCAGCTGTTGCTCCTGAGAGCCGACTGCCTGAACACGATGCTGGCCACCCTGATGTTCGTCAAAGCGAGTTACTTCGGCAACAGCTGCTGCGTCGTCGACCTCATCTCGGATGAGGAGTACCTTACGATTGCGCGGTGGAGTGACCAGTAACCACCCCGCCCGCTCACCCGCCGCTCTGCGGCGGATTTTTTTTGTCGGCAGAACGCGGGGCAGCGAACCGCCGCACGACGTCGGTCAGCGCCCGCACGGCATTCTCCGGCAGCAATTGCCCGATGTTGCGGCTCAGATTGTTGAGCAACGCCCGATCTTCGAGTGTCTTGCGGATCTGCTCGACAAAATCCGTCACCGCCAGCCCGTGCTGCGGCAATAAAATCGCGGCATTGTTTTTCGCGAAAGCCAAAGCATTGGCCTCCTGGTGGCTGTTGGGTATGGGGATGACGATGGCCGGCTTGCCCAACGCGGCGAGCTCCGAGAGCGCGCCCATGCCGGCGCGGGTCACGGCCAGGTCGGCCACCGCGTACGCGTACGCCATGTCCGTGTCGACAAACTCGAACGCGCGATACCGCGAATGTTCGGGAATCACCGCCATCTTGCCGCGGCCGGTCAAATGGATGACCTGACAGAACGACACGAGACGATCCAGGCCGTCCCAGACCAGCCGGTTGAGCGCCGCGGCGCCCGTTCCGCCGCCCAGCACCAGGATGGTCGGAACCTGATCCGAAAACCGATACTGCGCGTACGCGGATGAGCGTTCGGCGAGCTTGAGGTCGGGCCGCACGGGGTTACCGGTGATTAAAGTCTTGCGCTTCGGAAAATGCTTGAGCGATTGCGTGAACGTGACGGTAATGGCGGAGGAAAACGGGGCGAGCAGCCGGTTGGTCAAACTTGGCACGACATCCTGCTGATGCAGCAGGCTCGGGATGCGCAGCGACCACGCGGCCACCACGACGGGAACGGCCACGTACGATCCGGCCGTCACCACGACATCGGGGCTAAACCGCTGCAGAATTTTACGCGCCTTCAACGCGCTGCGCGACAAGGTGAACGGCAGCGTGAGCGTGCGCCAATCAAAATAGCGGCGCAGCTTCCCCGCCTTCAGCGCTTGAAACGCAATCCCCTGGCGCTCGACCGCGGCGCGCTCCGGCCCTTCCGCGGTCCCCAGCCACAGCCCCTCAACCTTCACCCCCTGCTGGCTCAGCGCGCTTCGGATAGCCAGGAGCGGACTGACCGACCCCATCGTACCGCCGCCGGCAAAAACAATTTTCATAAACTAATCTTGCCCGTTCTTCGGTTTCCGTTCAAGCCGCGAGCGTTTAGCCCAGGCGGAAGTTTCTCGCTGGGAATCGGGGTCGGTATCCCGCACGTACGGAATCGCATCGTATGCTTCCCTGAGATAATTATGGAAAGCGTCAACGACCGGAACGGAAAACATCTGCGGCACGATGCCAAACCACAGATAGTGGAGCGCTTTGCGCATCAGCTGCACCGGCGAGACGACCGACCAAAGCTGCCCAAAATCTCCGTCCTTGAAATACGCCGCGGCTACGAAGCATTCATCGGCCGAATTGTACACGCCCGCCTTGCTCTTGTAGCGTTCATTGAGGTCGTCCCCATGGAGAGCATGCGGTGGAATGCCGAGCTGCTGTAAAAATGTCACGCCGGCTTGGCTCAGGGAAATTTTATCGGCAACTCCCTGATGCCGATGCCGGCTGCCGGGAACGTAAAACACAGCGGTTCGCCCCTCGCGTTCGGTCCGCTCGTACAGCCGGGCGGCCTCGCGCAGCCGTGCCGCGAATTCTTCGCCGGGACGCGTACCGTCAAGCAGCGGGTGCTGGGCCGCCACCTCGATGAGAACGGCGGAACGGTCCGACCGCGTTCGCATAAACGCTTCCGCGCTCGCGTACTTTTTCTCCCACGCGCTTCGGGTGATTTTTTTTGCCGCCATAGATTAACGTGTTTACGTTTTTGGTGTGAACCGCGAAATATTGAGCAGCAACCCTGCCGCAGCCAGATTGCTCGCCAACGCCGTTCCACCGGCGCTGATGAACGGCAGCGGAATCCCCGTCAACGGCGCCAAGCCCACCATGACCGCGATGTTGAGAAAACTCTGAAAACCGAACCACGTCGCCACGCCCACGGCCAAAAACCTCCCGTACGGATCAGCGGCAATTTTGGAAATCATGAGCGACCGCAGGATGACAAACGTCAGCAA
>JAQTQO010000067.1 GCA_028712155.1 Patescibacteria group bacterium
GGCACGGTGATTGACGAAAATGTGAAAGACGAGATAGGCATCACCGTTATCGCGACGGGTTTTTCCGACCGCGCCAAGCCATCCGACGAAGTGTTGGAGACCAGTTACAAGCCGACGCCGTTCGTGCGCCGCGACCGCGTGACCGAACCCAACCGGGTTGCGACCCCGCGTCCGGCCGTTGAACCGCCGCCGGTCGAAGAGCCGCCGCTGCGGCCGGCGCCGAAAGTCCCGTCGGAGGATGAAGAACTGGAAATTCCGGCGTTCATCCGAAAACGGATCAAGAAGTAGGTTGTTATCCACACGTTGGACTTGACGAAGCCGTAGCAGCAGACGTACGCTTTGATTTGCGCCGTCCCGTTTACAACTCATACGCTCCGCGGGTACGAAGTGCTGTCACATTCAGCCGCTGACCCGCAACGGTAAAGTCCGCCTTGGGCGGAACAAGCCCGGTCGAGATTCGCGGAGTGCATCATAATTCACGTAACTCTTCGAGGTATGAGAGTGGGTGAAGTCGGGGTGCGCCCGTGCGCGCACGCCGAACCCACCGCTTCCCCGAAGGAAGGGGTTTTTTATTTCCACGCCTCCGCAGCCAGGGAGTCCCGCGACCGCGGGACGACCGTCGGCGAGGAAGGTGTGAAAATAACCCCGTACCAATTTTGCCGTCCCAGGTAGCCTGACGCGCGTTGCGTCTCCCTCCCGAGGAGCAGTCGCGAAGTGCGCGGGGCGAATAGCCCCACTCCGTTGTCGGCGAAGCACTTCGCCTTTAGGATAGATGCAAAATTGGTACCGGGGTAAGTGGAGTGTTTCATCTGTATGTCCAAAACGCACGTCCGCCGGCTCGTGGTGTGGCCGGCACTCGCGCTGGCGTTATCGCCGGCGCTCATCAGCATCGCGTCCGTCCCGTCTTCTTCGGTGGCGTATCTCCAGTCCGGTTCGCAAAATTCTTGGACGACCATGGCGCTGGTTGCCGCCGGCGTCACCCATCCTTCCACCGACCACCTGCGCAGTGTGTCCGGTTCCTCCGTGACCGACTATGCCAAGGCGATACTGGCGCTCGCGGCTGCTGGTGAAAATCCGGCGACGTTTGGGAACGTCAATTACGTGACGCAAATACAAAATCAGGCGAGCGACGGGCAGCTGGGCGATGCGAATTTCCTCAACGACGACGCCTGGGGCGTCTTGGCGCTCTCGGCGGCCGGCATCTCGACGAGCACGCCGGTTATCGTGGACGCCGTCGCTTTCCTGCAGGCGCATCAGAACGCCGACGGCGGTTTTCCGTTTGCGGTCGGCGGCGAGAGCGACACCAACAGTACCGCCGCCACCGTGCTCGCGCTTCGGGAAGGCGGGGTTGCGTCCGCTGATGCCGCGCTGACGCGGGCAGCCGCGTACCTGCGCGCAGCGCAGAACACCGACGGCGGTTTTCCGTATCAGCCTGGCGGCGAATCGGATGCCGATTCAACCGCGTGGATTGTTTTGGCGGTCCGGAAAATCGGCCAGGACCCTGCGGCATGGACGACAAGCAGTGGCAGTCCCACGGGTTTTTTAGAATCACTGAGCAATCCCGACGGTTCGTATTCTTGGAAACTTTCTGTGCCGGGCGCGAATGCCTTTGCCACGCAGGATGCGGTGCTGGCGCTGTCGGGCGCAACCATGCCGGTCGGTTACTACCGGCCGGAAATGCCTGCCGGCAGCGGGTATCTTTTCCGGCTTGAAGGGCGCGATGCGACGCTCTGCTATCAGCGTCTGTCCGGCACCACGGTATATAATCTGCTGGAGGCGGGGCAAACCGCGTGCGGGTACAGTTTTTCCGGCCAAACGTATGAAGGGTTAGGTTTCCTGCTTACCGAAGTAGCCGGGGAACGAGCCGAAGGTTTTTCGAGTTGGATGTATCTGGTCAATAATGCGCCGGCTGAAGTGGGCATGCAGAGCTACGCGCTCACGCCCGGCGACGAAGTGCTGGTGTACTATGACCCGGATTACCGCACACCTGCGTACCCGGATTACGACCGGCCGTTGCGGTTGACGCTTGGGGAAGCCGCGGCACAGAGCGGTGGACCGGTCACGGCCACGGTCACCGGTTGGGCCGACGGTCAGTGGCTGCCGGTTGCCGGAGCCATGGTCAGCGGGGCGGGAGTGGAGAGTACGACGGGAGCCGACGGCACCGTTTCCTTGACTCCGCCTGACGGTCGGTATCGCATCGCTGCTTTTAAGGCCGGCTATATCCGGAGTCTGGCGCAGGAGCTCACCGTCGGGAGCGGCGTTTCCGATTCGGTCGGCTTGCAGGCGGAAGTGGTCAATCCAACCGCGGGCGGCGGAGGCGGGGGAACGGTGGGCGGGTCGTCCATCGCGTTTACTATTGAACCGGCGGCAATGGATTTTGGTGCGATTTCCCCGGGCAATCAGGCGGCGCAGTCCGTGACGCTGCATAACGGGGGGACGGTGGCACTCGACGTGACCGCACAGGTGCTCGGCGATCCGCTGTTTACTTCGCTGAAGCTTGACGGCGGGCCGTGGGGAAATTTTCAGAAAAGCCTCGCTGGTGCAGCGCACGCCTCCACGACCGTTGCACTGCCCGTGCCGGCCGATTATCTCGGCCGCGGGGTCAAGACCGGCGAGCTGATCTTCTGGGCGGAAGCCCGGTGACGGAGGAAGTCGGCGCGAAAGTAATGTGATGGAAAATATGCGAAGCAGAAAGTTCATGTTTGGGATACTGGTGATCGTGCTAGCGGCGTTCGGCGGCATTTGTCCTGCGTCCGCCGTCGGCAT
>JAQTQO010000007.1 GCA_028712155.1 Patescibacteria group bacterium
CAGCTGGTCGACACGCTCGGCGGCATCACCGTGGATGTCGAGCGCACCCTGGATGACCCGTACTATCCGGTCGCCGGCAAAGAGAACGCCCCCGATACGGAACGCTACGAGCACCTGTACATACCGGCCGGCCGGCAGCGATTCGACGGCGAGCTCGCCCTCAAGTACGTCCGTTCGCGCAAGGCCAAGGGAGCGGAAGGATCGGATTTCGCGCGCAGCCACCGCCAGCAGCAGGTCATGGCGGCCATCCGCGATGCGGCCATCTCCATGAACATCCTGCGCCCGGGCCGGCTCAGCGATCTGCTCCGGCTCGTCAACGAGCACCTCGATACCAACCTCCAGGTATGGGAAATGCTGCGGCTGTACAACATCAGCCGGGACATCAGCCCCGGCACCGTGGTCCGCCACGTCCTCGACGACCGGCCGGACGGACTGCTCGTGGCCCAAATCGTTGACGGCGCCTACGTCCTGGTCCCCCGCGCCAGAAATTTCCAAGCGTTGCAGCAGATCGCCGCCGATCCCTTCACGGCCCTCCCGATCACCCAACCGCTGCCGGAAGCCGCCTACACGGGGGCAACGTCCACCCCGACGACCGCCCTGCCGCCGCCGGTCACCGGCGTGCGGTTGCAGATCCAAAACGGCACGGAAATCGCGGGCCTGGCGGCGCGCGCCGAGCAGTATTTCAAAAGCAAAGATTACGCCATCGTCAGCGTCGGCAATGCGCCGATCCAGACGTACTTGCGCACGGTCATCTACGATTTAAAACCGCCGGCCAACGCCGCACACGTCCGCGCACTGGGCGAAACCCTCGATGCCGTGACGTTTGATTCGGGCGGCCCGCCGCCGATTACCACCAACGGCGAAGCGCTCCCCTACCCTGTGCACGCCAAAGCCGACATTCTTGTCATCCTGGGGCAGAACGCGGCGGAACGGATCCCGGAGAATTTCTAATTTCAAAATCCTCATTTCTCAATAAATCCCAAACCCCAATGTATAAAAATTTACGCATTCGGGCATTGGTCATTGTTTAGGAATTGGAAATTAGCAATTAGGAATTACTCCATGGTATCGGATACCGCCGACGGCGTCTCCAATGAGGCTTCCCCTCAATTATGTCAACACCATCTACTCCCCATCTCCCCACCATCGCCCTGATCGGCCGCACCAACGTCGGCAAATCCAGTTTGTTCAACCGGCTGATCGAAAGCCGCCGCGCGATCGTGTCGCCCATCGCCAATACCACCCGCGACCGCACCTACGGCACGTGCCGATGGCGCGGCCGGGAAATCCGCCTCATCGACACGGGTGGCGCCGACATCCCGACCCTTCGCGACAGCATCCACCTGCTCGAGCGCCGTTCGCCGCAAAGCGAGAACGACCCGCTCGGCGCCGGCATCATCCGCCAGACGCAGGCGGCTATTCGCGAAGCCGACGTGCTGTTACTGGTGGTGGACGGGAAAGCCGGCGTGCTGCCGGCCGACCGCGACCTCGCCCGCCTGCTGCAGCGCCTCACCGCGGCCGACGACCGCTGGGGCGGTCCCAAGAAAATTTTTGCCGTCTGCAATAAAATCGACCGCGCGGCCGACGTTGAGCGCGTGGCCGAATTTTTCGGCCTCGGCCTGGGCGAGCCGCTGCCGGTCTCGGCCAAAAACGGCCGGGCCACGGGCGAGCTCCTCGATGACGTGCTGCGCGCGCTTCCCGCCGGAGGCGAAACGCCCGCCGATGCGCCCGGCCCGCGGGCAATCCGCGTCGGGTTGATCGGCAAACCCAACGTCGGAAAATCCAGCCTGATGAATAAAATTTCCGGCACCGAACGGGCGATCGTCACCCCGCAACCGCTCACCACGCGCGAAACGCAAGAGCTGGAGCTTGAGCACCGCGGCCACACCATCAAACTCTTCGACACCGCCGGCATCAAGCCCTGGAGAAAAACCGTCGCGGGCATCGAGACGGCGGCCACCGCCCAGAGTCTTGCCGCACTCAAAGAGATCGACATTGCGCTGTTCACCGTAGAAGCCCAGGAACTTATCAGCCACCAGGACCAGGCGCTCGCGGCGCTGATCCAGCAAAGCCACGCCGGCGCGATCATCGTCGTCAATAAGTGGGACCTGGTGGCCGCGCTCAACCAGCCCGAACTGAAAAATATCGCCGCCCACTACCACAACCGCCTGCCCGCCCTGTCCTTTGCACCGGTGCGCACGATCTCGGCCCTGACTGGCCAAAACGTGCAAAAACTCTTAGACTTAATCGTGGATATTTGGGAACGCCGCCACATTGAGATTGCGCCGGACCAGCTGACGGATTTCATCCGCTACGCTTCGCACCGCCACCGGCCGAGCGGCACCGGCAAGGGCAAGGCCGGAGAACCCGGCGCGGAACGCCCGCGGTTAACCGCGCTCGAGCAAGTCGGCATCAATCCGCCGGCGTTCACGCTCTGGATCAAACCGCGGCAGTCACTCGACGACACGTACCGGCGATTCCTCGAACACCTGCTTTCCGAAAAATTCGAACTCGAAGGAACTAACGCTAAACTCTATGTCAAACAACGCCGTCCGGCTCATCGTCGGCCTGGGTAACCCCGGCGAGCAATACGAACGCACCTGGCACAATATCGGGTTTTTGGTCCTCAACGCCCTGCGGGAAGCGGATGACTACCGCTACGGGGAATGGATCCTGGAAAAAAAATACAACGCCGAGATCGCCGCGGGGACGCTGCCCGACATCCGCCTGATGCTCGCCAAACCCATGACCATGATGAATAACTCGGGGTCGGCGGTATCCGCGCTCATGCAGTTTTATCACCTCCGGCCCGACGACCTGTGGGTGGTCCACGATGAGATCGACTTACCGCTCGGCGAAATGCGCATCAGCCGCAACGCGTCGGCGGCCGGCCACAAAGGCGTGCAATCGATTATGGACGCCCTGGGGAAAAATACGTTCACCCGATTTCGCGTCGGCATCGGAACTGCGGAACGCGGCGAATTGCCGGCCGAAGACTACGTGCTGCGGCCATTCCCGGAAACCGCAGCGGCGGCCGTGGCGGCCGCGGTTGAGCGGGCGGTTGAAGCCATCACGCTGGCGCAAATGGCGGGGGTCACCGAAGCCATGAACCAGTACAACTGAACCATCACAAAAAGCCCGCCAACTGGCGGGCTTTCGATTATCCCGATCGATAACTTTCCCTTCGGTAACCTGCTTGCCTGCTTCAGGAGGAACCGTTGCCGATTCACCCTGCACTAGAGGCAACGCACCAGAGTTTAGGAGGGATACTCGGTACGCCACCTGAGGCAAGCAGATTACCGTCGGTAAAGGAAAGGACGTCCTGCGGCACGCCGCAAAACAATAAACCTTAGCACAGGCGGGTTTCCATGTCAACACCTTCTTTGGCGGCAACCGCCGATGCCGTACCACGCGCCACCCCCGCACCTCTCCTGCCGGCCGAGCGGCCTTTTTGCATCGGCTGGACGTTGCTGCCGATTACCGCCGCCCAGCGCTGGAGGCTGCGCGAAATTTTCGGAACGTTTCAGACGGCCTGGGAGGCCGACGAAGAGCAACTCCGGGCGGCCGGCTTAGGCCCGGCAACCACCACGGCATTTTTGGGCCTCCGCGCACGGACGGACGCCGAAGATGTGGCCCGACACATTCAAGCCGCAGGGATTTCCTGCTGTTTCTTTGGCGCGACCGACTATCCCTTGCTTTTACAGCGCATCCACGATCCCCCGCCGGTGCTGTTTTACCGCGGGAATTTGGGCAATCTCGGACCGACCCTGGCGGTCGTCGGCACCCGCCGTGCGTCGGATTATGGCCTTCAGGTAACCTGGGATTTGAGCCGCCCGCTGGCCGCCGCCGGCGTCACGATTGTTTCGGGATTGGCGCTGGGCATTGACACCGAAGCGCATCGCGCGGCGCTCGACGCCCGCGGCAGAACGATCGCGGTGCTCGGCTGCGGGATTGACGACCGGACCATCTATCCGCCCGCCAACCGCCGGCTCGCCAACACGATTGCCGTGAGCGGCGGCGCGGTCATCTCCGAATACCCACCCCAAACGGTGCCGCTCCCATTCCGCTTCCCGCAGCGCAACCGCATCATCGCCGGTCTGAGCCTGGGAACGCTGGTGGTCGAAGCCCCGGAAAGATCCGGCGCGCTGATTACGGCGCGCGCCGCCGCCGAAGAGAACCGCGAAGTGCTCGCGGTGCCCGGACGCATCACCGATGTCAACGCCGCCGGCCCGCTGAAACTGATCGCGGCCGGCGCCACGCCCGTGTACCGCTACACCGATATTGCCGCGGCGCTCAACCTCGAATATCTCGCACCGCCGGCATCGCACCCGGCGGATGCCGCCCCGGCCACGCCCGAAGACACGGTGCTTATGCAGCTGCGGGAACCGCACAGCCGGCAGGAACTGCAGCGGCAGTGCGATCTCACCCCGGCAACACTGGCGACCGCGCTGACCATGCTGGAGGTGCAGGGAAAAATCCGCCGCCTGCCGAGCGGAAAATTCTACCGCGCCGACGGATTATAAAGTGCGAAGTCTAACAGAAAAATCCACCCGATTTTCGTCTCCATTTTAACGTTTGAACTTGACAAAACCGGCCATTCTCCCCTATCTTTACAATCAACCCGCAAATACAAACCAAAATTTTTTTCACGCCAATGCCAAAAACGAGGAAAACTGCGAAAAATAATCTGGTCATCGTCGAAAGTCCGACGAAGGCAAAGACCATCGGCCGGTTCCTGGGAACCGGTTTTCAGGTTGAGTCTTCGTACGGCCATATCCGCGACCTGCCCAAGAGCAAACTCGGCGTCGACACCGAGCATGATTTTGTGCCGACCTACGTGGTCCCCCTCAAGGCCAAAAGCCGCGTGGCCGAACTCAAAAAACTGGCCGCCAAAGCCGGCATGATCTACTTCGCGACTGATGAAGACCGGGAAGGCGAAGCCATTTCCTGGCATTTGAGCGAGCTGCTGAAACCGACGCCGGAAAAAGTGAAACGCATCGTTTTCCACGAGATCACCGACGAAGCCATCCGCGAGGCCATCGCCAATCCGCGCGCGATCGACCTGCGGCTGGTCGACGCCCAGCAGGCGCGCCGCATCCTCGACCGGCTCGTCGGGTATAAACTGTCACCGCTGTTGTGGTCGAAGGTCGCGCGCGGGCTGTCCGCCGGCCGGGTGCAGTCGGTCGCCGTGCGGCTGATTGTCGAGCGGGAACGCGAAATCACGGCGTTCAAACCGCAGGAATACTGGACCATCGACGCCATCTTTGCCCACGGGACGGACCGCTTCCCCGCCGTGCTCGCGAAACTCAACGGCAAGCCGATCGGCAAGTTCGGCATCGGCAGTACGCAGCAGGCCGAAGAGATCCGCCAAAGCCTGAACGGCAAAACCTGGGCCGTGGCCAAAGTGGACGAGAAAAAGATCACCCGCCGGCCCCAGCCGCCGTTCACCACCAGCACGCTGCAGCAGGCGGGCAACAAACGGCTGGGGTATTCGTCGAGCCAAACCATGGTGCTCGCCCAGCAGCTCTACGAAGGCATTGAACTCGGGGGCGCGGGCGCCGTCGGTTTGATTACCTACATGCGCACCGACTCGGTGAACCTGGCGCAAAAATTCCTGGGTGAAGCCCAGGCCTATATCACGGACGCTTTCGGGAAATCGTACGCGACCGGCGCGCGCGCCTACCAGACCAAAAGCAAAGGCGCGCAGGAGGCCCACGAGGCCATTCGCCCGACGGACGTGTCCCGCACGCCGGAGTCGGTCAAACCCTACCTGTCCGGCACCCAGTTCCGCCTGTACCAGCTCATCTGGCAGCGCGCCGTCTCCTCGCAAATGGCCGACGCGGAATTGAGCTCGAGCGCCGTGGACCTTGCCGACCCGGGGAACGCGGCGACGTTCCGCGCGACCGGATCGGTGGTGTCGTTCGACGGCTGGCTCAAGGTTTACCCGACCGGCCTGCAGGAAACGGTGCTGCCCAAACTCGCCGTCGGCACCGCGGTGGATCTGGCCGAATTTTCCCCCAACCAGCATTTCACCGAACCGCCGGCGCGCTACTCGGAAGCAACGCTCGTCAAAACGCTCGAGGAACTCGGCATCGGCCGGCCTTCGACGTATGCGCCGACCATTGCGACGGTGGTCAGCCGCGGCTATGTGGAAAAAGTCGAGAAACGCCTCAAACCCACTGACATCGGCGAGCTGGTCAACGACCTCCTGGTCAAGCACTTCCCCAACATCGTGGATTACCAGTTCACCGCGACCATCGAAGACGACCTCGACGCCATTGCCGAAGGCAAACACCCGTGGCAAAACACGGTGCGGGAATTCTATGTCCCGTTCGCGAAACTTTTGGAAACCAAGGAGCAGGAACTCTCAAAAAAAGAATTGACGGAAACGGCGTCGGGTGCCGTCTGCGTCAAATGCGGGAAACCCATGGTCATTAAAATCGGCCGCTTCGGCAGATTTTTGGCCTGCAGCGGATTCCCCGAATGCACCAACAAGGCGCCGCTCGACAAGAACGGCGCGGCCCAACCGCTGCAGCTCCTCGACGAGAAATGCCCGCAGTGCGGCAAGCCCCTGACCCAGCGCATCGGCCGCTTCGGACCGTTCGTCGGCTGCTCGGGATACCCGGCCTGCAAGTACATCAAGAAAACGCCCGCCAAAGAGTATGCTCCCTGCCCGAAGTGTGGCAAAGGAAAAATCGTGGCCAAACGGTCGCGGCGCGGGGTGTTTTACGCCTGCAACGCGTACCCCGATTGCAAGAACGCCTACAACACCGAACCGACCGGGGAGAAATGCCAGACCTGCGGCGACCTGATGATCGCGGGGAAGGAAGAACCGCGCTGCGGCAATAAGGAATGCCCCACACGGAAGAAGAGCTAGCTATGAAATTCTAGGTGCAAAAAACCGGGAATAACATAAAAACTACAGCCGACGGCAGTAGTTTTTTGTATGGATAATTTTTCCCCACTTCCTGCTTTCTCGTTCCTACTGAGCAAAAAACCTATGCGGCGGCGAGGAAGCAAAACCCCAAAACAAAGTTGATACTAGGGTGCTCCTCAGCCGCCGCACGGGCAGTATAACAGAAGCGTAAAGCAGGATGCAAGAAGTACCCAAAGGATCAAAACTCTTCGCCAGTCCAAAACATTCTTGCGTGATTAGCGAACCGGCTGTTCATTTTTTCCCGTCTCCGCTCAGAAAAAATTAACATTTTCCATATATAAGAACTCCCCGAGTTGCCACGGGGAGTTCTTCGTTTTGCGGTCTATCCTAGTATCAACAATGGATAGCGTAGCACGTCGCACGATTGCTGTCAAGGGATTATCGCGGTGATGGTGATGGCGACGGCCTGGGCGTCGGCGACGGACTCGGCGCCGGCAGCGGGGCCGCTTGCACGCAGGTCAGCGTACTGGGGGACCGCACCGGTGCCGACCCGCCGGCAAAAGCGTAATTGATCAAGTAGATCGCATCGGTCACGTTCACCGCACCGTCGCCGTTGACATTGGCGGCCCGCAGGCAACCAAGCGTCAGGGTGGGATTTTTCCCAACGGTACAGCGCGTGCAATACTGGCTGCGGAGCAATGTTTGAACGTCCGCGAGAGTCTCTGAGTAATTGGCCGGACCGCCAACTACCCCATTTCCGTTCGCATCGCCGGCCAGTACCGTGCCACCCTTTTGGGCAGGATACGTAACGGGTTGCGACATATTCGTATTGGCGTTTTTATTTCCGCTGTTTGTGTTACCGTTGTTAACCGCCCACACGAGCGTCGTACCAAGGCTTAATGCCACGCCGAGGCTTAACGCCGTAATGCCCGCGCGAAAGAGGGTTTTCTTCGTCATAGAGCAAAGGTTTAAAGAGTAGGTATTGGTTAATGTTAATCGTACCAGATTTCACGCAAGAAATCTACCTTGCTCACTGCTGTGGCGTCGCGCAGTACAGGGCATCGTCCGGCGGCGGATCGAGTCCGGGACTGAACGGACCGGGATCCGAAGTCACGGGACCGCCCAAGAACAGCCACGAGAGCGTATAGATGGGATCTTTGTCGCCTTCAAGTTGGCCGTTGTTGTCGGCATCCGCCGCATCATTACAGGTCAGGGCGGGCCCCCAGCCATACAATGCACCCAGCGTGGTAACGGCATCGGTGAGGTCCACCCAGCCGTCGCCGTTGGCATCGCCGCGGCGGAACGTACAGACTTCGTCCATCCTGTTGTTGCAGTTATTGTCCACCCCATCGCAAAGCTCGGCGGCACCCGGCCGCACGGCCGCCATAGCGTCATTGCAGTCGTTGCCCGCCGTCGCCGCCGTCGGCGTCGCCGTGCACGTGTTCACCCTCACGCCGGCGGCTTTCGCCATCGTGGCGTCGCAATAGTTGTCATTATCGTCGTCGCAGCCTTCATCGGTGGAACCATCGCAGTCGTTGTTCACGTTGTCGCAGATCTCCACCGCATCGGGGTTAACGGTCGCCTTTGCGTCATCACAGTCATCGCCCACGACCGCTGCCGCCGGAGTTCTGGAACACGCCGTCACTATGACGGCGGCCTTGGCCATCCGGGCATCACACCGGCCGTCTCTATCGTCGTCGCAGCCTTCATCGGTGGAACCGTCGCAGTCGTTGTCCACGTTGTCGCAAATTTCTACCGTGTTGCCGGTAGTATCCGAACACGTCAGTGCCCCGCCGGTACAGACCATGACGCCTTCTTTGCACCGGTCGGCATCAGGGCCGTCGCAGGACACACCCACCCCAGGGTCGTTCGAACCGTCCGGTGTGGCTACATTGCAGTCCTCCGTGGAGACGTTGTTGACGCCGTTGCACAGATCAACCCCGGAAACGGCGTTGTCGTTGCAAGCCAGGACGCCGGCAACGCAAGCCTGGATACCGTCCTTGCATAAATCAGCATCGGTACCGTCGCACGCTGCACCCACCCCGGGGTCGCTCGAACCGTCCGGTGTGGCTACGTTACAGTCCTCCGTGGAGACGTTGTTGACGCCGTTGCACAGGTCACGGTCGACATCATTGGCATCATTGCAGGTGAGCGCCCCGCCGGTACAGGCGATGGTGCCTTCTTTGCACAAATCGGCGTCGGCACCGTCGCAGGCTGCGCCAAGCGATGGATCACCGGATCCGTCAAGCGTAACTACGTTGCAGTCCTCGGTGGTGGCATCGTTGACGCCGTTGCACAGGTCAACCCCCGAAGCGGCGTCGTCCACGCACACCAGCATCCCTCCAACGCAAGCTTTCGCCCCGTCCAAGCATAGATCGGCGTCGGTACCGTCGCACCCTTCACCGATCCGGGGGTCGCTTGCACCGTCCGGCGTCGCCGCGCTGCAGTCATCCATGGTGTCGCCGTTGCACATTTCGACGGCGCCCGGATGGACGGCCGGATCCCCATCATTGCAGTCGCCGCTATTGCGCGTATAACCGACCGTGGCGGAACAGCTGAATATGGTCGTTTCCGGACTCCCATACCCGTCGCTATCCGCATCGCGGAACCACAGGAAACCGCCATCATCGACGATTTTATTGCAATCATTATCTTTCCCGTCGCACTGCTCCCCCGCGCCCGGGTACACTGCCGGATCCGCATCATTGCAGTCGCCGGACAGAACTGCATATCCGTCCGCAGGCAAACCACCTTCGCACGTCCACGAAATTCCAACGTCGGGATCGCCCCACGCGTCCTTGTCGACGTCCGCAAAACCACTCAGTTCATCCACGAGACCGTTGCAATTATTATCCTTCCCGTCGCAAACTTCGATAGGAACCCAGGGACGGACATTAAAATCATTATCGTCACAATCAGTGAATCCACCCCAGGTGCACAGTCCGCTGCCCGGGTTACCAAAACCATCCTTATCATTATCCACACAGGGCGCAAAGCCCGCGTTGAAATTTACCGTCATCAGGTTAACCGGCAGCGGATCCTTGTAGATTGCGGCCAAATATACTTTGCCGATCCAGCGCGTGCCAGGACCGGGGCCGGCCAACACCGCCGAGGAATTTTCCCAATTGGCCAGCGTCGGGACCGGATCGGTCCAGCGGTGGATGCTCACCGACTGGTTGACCCATACGGTCAACTCCCGGTCCGTTCCGAAGTTCGACAAGGTCGCGATAATATGATTGGGCGCATTGGCAACCAGTTTTCCGACTACCACGACGGTAGTCGCCGCCGGATTTCTGTCGTTGTCCTGGCTGTTGCGAAGGCCGACACGAACGTCGGCGCCATCCTGGAGAATGTAAAAATTGTTTTCTACCCGGCCGTCTGCGGTTGGCGTACACCCGACCGAACATCCGATGGCAAATAGGGTCGCCTGCTGGGTGATATTGGCCGGTGCCGCCCAGAGCTCGAAGGTGAACGTATTTTTTTCACGCATGGCGGCATTCAGGCCGACGGTATCGGCATCCGGCACCAAATCCACCCGGGCACCTTGGACTGGATTGAGAAATTCCAGCCCGCCTTCCGCCGCCGGCAGCCACCGGACATTGCCGCCAAGGTCAGCGGGTTGAATCGCAAAGTTGAGATGCTGCGGCCCGGGAAGGGTTGCCACATTTTGCATCACCGTTCCCTGATCTTCATCCATCGGCCAGAACGCCAGTTCCCCAGACGTTCCCATCGCCCGCGGCGGTGAAGCTTTCGTCGGCGCGACAGGACCGGCCGCCATCTGCATCCGTACCACCTGCACGGCGAAATTTTTTGCCGGCAACGCTGCGGCGATCATGGCCACGGCCAAAACCCCGCCGGCCGTACACAGCGCTACGACAGACACCGCCACCATGGCTGCCGCTGACACGGTCGTCGCCGACTCGGTAACAGCGGTTTTCGTAGCCGGAGGTGCAAAAACCCGACGGTTATTCTTGCCCATACGCAAAAAAATTTACGATTTATATACCAGCTCAATTATACCACAAAAACGGCCTTCGCGGGCCGTCTTGTGGATAATTATCAAAATGAATTTTCGGATTGCACTCCCATGCTTACAGAACCGGCATTACCCTCTTGACTACGGTAAATAAACGACGAAAAAATCGCTAAATCTTTTCGTGCTGGATTTCCGCCAGGACCGCCAGAACGTCTTTTGCGGTCACCTCGGGCACAGGCGCGGACACCTCGCCGGAAACTTTGCGCAATGAGACGCGCGACGATGCCTCGTCAATGAGATCAATGGCTTTGTCCGGGAACGATTTGTCTGTCAGCTTCTTGGCAGCGACATCCACAGCCGTGGTCAGCGCGGCATCGTTGATGGTGACTCCGTGATGGCGCTCGTAGCGATCCTTCACCCCGCGCAGAATCGCGAGTGTCTGCTCGGCGGTCGGTTCATCCACCATAATGGGGTGCAACCGCCGGTCGAGTGTGGCGTCTTTCTTGATGAATTTTTCGTACTCGTCGCGGGTGGTCGCGCCCACCACCTGCAGGTCGCCGCGCGCCAGCGCCGGTTTCAAAATATCATCGGCGCCGATCGCGCCGGTCGCTTCCCCGGCTTCCGCCAACGTGTGGATTTCGTCAATGAAGAGAATGATGTGGCGCTGCGACGCGATGATCTCGTCGGCGATGCGTTTCAACCGCTGCTCGAATTCGCCGCGGTACTTGGTGCCGGCGACGATGTTGGCAAGATCCAGGGCGAGCACCCGCTTGCCGTACAGCGCCGGCGGAACTTTTTTGGCGACGATCGCTTCCGCCAGGCCTTCGGCAATGGCGGTCTTGCCCACGCCGGATTTACCCACCAGCACGGGGTTGTTCTTGCTGCGGCGCGTCAGCACTTCGATCACCCGCCCAATTTCGTGTTCGCGTCCGATGACCGGATCGAGTTTATTCAGGGCGGCCAAGGCCGTCAGATCGCGCGAGTACAGTGCGAGCGTCGGCGCCAGCGGCCGGCGGTTCACGCCGCGCGCCCAGGCGAACACCACCACCAGCACGACCAGCACCACGCCGAGAAAAATGAGCTCCGGTTTTAAAATGAAATATTGGATGATCGCCGGCATAGGTTTTAGTTTTTACCCCGCCCGGGTAACCCAATCCTCTTTTGGGCTCTGTACGGGGTTGACAGAACGGCTCTGTTTCATTAATATAAGGGCGCACCCGGCGGTAGGAAGTACCTATACCATCCACAGAAATTACCGCCTCCGCCTTTCATTATGCCACAAATTCCTTCCCAAGACCAACGTCGCGAGCTCACGCTCGATGACCTCAACAAAGCCATAAAAAACAGCGGGCTTAAAATTGATTTGGCCGTCGTTGCGCAGGCGTATGAACTCGCCGCCCTGGCCCACCGCGGGCAGCTGCGCTCGTCGGGTGAACCGTTCCTGCAGCACCCGCTGTGGACTGCCCTGACGCTGGTGGAAATGAAACTCGACCAACCGACGATTGTCGCCGGGTTACTCCATGACGTGCCGGAGGATACCACCTACAACCTGGTGGAAATTGAAAAACGTTTCGGGACGGAAGTGGGGCAGCTGGTCACCGGCATTACGAAACTTCGCAAGCTCCACTACCAAGGGGTGGAACGCTATGCCGAAAACCTGCGCAAAATGTTCATTTCGATGGCCACCGACGTGCGCGTCGTGCTGATCAAAATGGCCGACCGCCTGCATAATCTGAAAACCATCGGCTCACTGCCGCCGGAAAAACAGCAACGCATCGCGTTAGAGGTGCTCGACATCTACGCACCGATCGCCAACCGCCTGGGCATGGGTCAGCTGAAAGGTGAACTGGAAGACCTCGCCTTTCCGCTCGCCTACCCCGAAGACTGGAAATGGTTCCGCCAGAAGATTCTGCCCCAGTACCAGGTCAAAGTCGAAGAGGTGAACGCCGTCATCAAGGAAATCCGGAAAATCCTGACGAACAATAAAGTCAAAGTGCTGGACATCCACGGCCGCGCCAAGCACCACTACAGTCTCTACCGCAAGCTCCTGCAGCCGCAGTACGGCAAAAACCTCAACCTCATCTACGATCTGGTGGCCATCCGCGTCATCGTGTCCAACGCCGACGAATGCTACCAGGCCATGGGCGCCATCCACACGCGCTTCACGCCCCTGCCCGGCCGCATCAAGGACTATATCGCCCAGCCCAAGCCCAACCACTACCAATCCCTGCACACCACGGTGTTCGCTGACGGCGGAAAAATCATCGAAGTGCAGCTCCGCGATTCGCGGATGCACCAGCAGGCGGAGTACGGCATCGCCGCCCACTGGCAGTACAAGGAGCTCGGCAAGCATTTCTTCGCCCGCCTCAAAAAACTGCCGGGATTCCACGCGCACGGCTACATCGTGCCGCGCAAGCTCAAATGGATCGAAGAGCTCGCCACCTGGCAGCAGGAAGTTTCCGATACCCGGCAGTTCCTGCGGCGCTTAAAGATCGACGCGTTCCGCGACCGCATTTTTGTCTTCACCCCGACCGGCGACGTCATCGACCTCCCCGACGAAGCCACCCCGATCGACTACGCCTACTACATCCACACCGACATCGGCAATACCTGCGCGGGAGTCAAAATCAACGGCAAAATGGAAGCTTTGGACACCAAACTAAAAAACGGCGACGTCGTCGAGATCATCACCGATAAATCGCGCAAATTTCCCAACCGCGACTGGCTGCGATTCGCCAAAACCGCCCAGGCGCGCAGCAAAATTCGTTCCACCCTCCGGCGACAGCGGCCGGCGTAATTCACCCGTTGCGGCAAATTTTTTCCACCAGTCCGGCGAGGTCCTCGTCGGAAAAGAAATCCACTTCGATGCGGCCGGTCGGGCCGGTTTTTTTTACGCGCACTTTGGTGCCGAGCGCCTGTTCCAGTTGCCCCTGGTATGCGAGCGCCTGCGGGTCAACGCCATGGCGCCGGTGCCGGCGGACGGTGACGACGCGGGCCGCCGCTTCCAGCGCGCGCACGGTCCAATTCTCGCGCAGCGCGCGGCGGAAAAGTTTGCCCTGATTGTCTTCGGGCACGCCCGCGATGACGCGGGCCGCGCCGGCGGTAATTTTTCCGGCGACCACCGCCTGCTGGATGTCTTCGGGCAGCGTCAGCAGCCGCAGGGTATTGGTAATGAGGGAACGGCTCTTCCCGACCCGTTCGGCCAGATTTTCCTGCGTGCAATTGAACTCGGAAATGAGGCGCTGGTAAGCGGTTGCCTCCTCAATCGGATTGAGGCTCTGGCGCTGGATGTTCTCGATCAGCGACAGTTCCAGCTGCTGCTGGCGCTTGACGTCGCGCACCAAAACGGGGACCGTTTCGAGCTGCAGAATTTTTGCCGCCCGCAGCCGGCGTTCGCCGGCGATCAGTTGAAACCCGCCGCCCGCCCGCGTCGCTACCAGCGGCTGCAAAATTCCGTATTGCTTGATCGAGGCGATGAGATCCTCCAACCCTTCGTGATCAAAATCCTTGCGCGGCTGCTCCGGGTTGGGCGCGATCGATTCCGGCGGTACGCGATGAATTTGATCCGCCGGCACGGCGACCGGCGACGACGGCGGCACGACTTTCGGACTGGCAATTTTTGGGATGAGCGAACTCAACCCCCGACCAAGACCGCGATGAGCCATAGAGCAAGTTTAAAATCAAAAAATGACAATTGAGAATGAGATTACGCCGCGTCTGTTGTTGGCGGTATGGGACCAGCCGGCGGGGCGTAGTTCTGCGCTTCCGCCTGCTGCAGCATCTGCAGCACTTCCTGCGCGAGCTGCTGGTACGCGCGGCCGCCGCGGGATCCCGGATCGTACTGCAAAATCGTCTGGCCGTAGCTGGGCGACTCCGACAGCCGGACATTGCGCGGCACGATGGATTGGAAAATGGGATACGGAAAATGCGCCTTCAGCTCGTCGAGCACCTGCTGCGAGAGCTTGTTGCGCGCGTCAAACATCGTCACCAATCCGCCGAGCACCGACAGCTCGGGTTTCAGCCGCTCGCGCACCAGGTCAATGGTCTGCAGCAGCTGCCCCAAACCTTCCAGCGCGTAATACTCCGACTGGATAGGGATCAACAGATGATCGGCGGCCACCAGGCCGTTGACCGTGAGCAGGTCCAGCGACGGCGGACAATCTATGAGTACGATATCAAAGTCAGATTTCACTTCCAGCAGCGCCTGCTGCAGTTTGTATTCGCGGTCGGTGATATTCACCAGTTCCACACGCGCGCCTGCGAGCTCGGCCGATGCCGGCGCAATCCGGTAGCCTTCGTGCGGCGTGGGCTTGAGAATCTGCCGCAATCCGGTTTGACCGGTGAGTACGTGATAAATGCTGGAAGTCAGCTCCTGGTGCACCACGCCGACGCCCGAAGTGGCGTTCGCCTGCGGATCCAAGTCGACGAGCAGCACGAATTTTCCCGCCTGCGCCAGGTACGCGCCCAAGGAAACGGCGCTGGTGGTCTTCCCCACCCCGCCTTTCTGGTTCACCACGGCAATAACCTTGGCCATAGATACCTATTATATGATAAGTATAGCAAACTTCCAGGTAAACAAGTAAAAATTTTTCATGCGGTTTGACAATACCGTTCGTTTATTGCACAATCAACGTACTCACGCCGCGGTGGCGGAATAGGCAGACGCACGGGACTCAAAATCCCGCGAGGGCAACCTCATGAGAGTTCGATTCTCTCCCGCGGCACCATTTTGGCGCAGAGAAAAAATGCGCACCGAATTTTTTGCATACCCTTGCGCAGAATCGCAATCACCGCTACAATACCGAAGCGGACTACCTCGCGGTTGTGCGGGGCATACACGCAGAGGAAAATTACGGTTGACGCGGGGTAGAGCAGCCCGGCAGCTCGCCAGGCCCATAACCTGGAGGTCGTGGGTTCAAATCCCACCCCCGCAACCAAATTCTTCAACAGGCGGGGCAACACGCCCCGCCTGAATGGTAAAAAAATTCAACAGCATGGCTGGGTAGCTCAGCGGTAGAGCAATGCCTTTTCACCCCACACCTTTCAACGTTCGCGGCAGGGTAGCTCAGCGGTAGAGCAATGCCTTCATAAGGCAGTGGTCGCGGGTTCGAATCCCGCCCCTGCTACCAAGAATTTCCAACGTTGAAAGGTGTGGGGCAAGTAAGGCAGTGGTCGCGGGTCCGAATCCCGCCCCTGGTAATAAAAACTGGATAAGCAAAAGATGACCCCCGCCCCAGCTATTTTTTATAAAATCTACCTCGTATGCCAAACCGCGATTACTCCGTCACCGTCCTCATCCCCTGCCGTAACGAGGCCGGCAACATCGAAGCCGCCGTCGCCCGCGTGCCCAACCTCGGCACGCACACCGAAATTATTTTCATTGAGGGCGGATCCAAGGACAACACGCAAGAAAAAATCCGCGAGGTGATCGCCAAAAATGCCGGCAAACGCGATATCAAACTTTTGATCGAGACGGCGGATAAAGCGTCGAAACGATCTTCGAAAGGCGACGCGGTGCGCCAGGGGTTTGCCGCCGCCACCGGCGAGGTGCTGATGATTTTGGATGCCGACCTGACGGTGCCGCCGGAGGATTTAACGAAATTCTACGCCGCCATCGCTTCCGGACAGGGACAGTTCATCAACGGCACGCGCCTGATACTTTCCATGGAACGCGGCGCCATGCAATTCATCAACCGCATCGCCAACTGGTGCTTTGGAAAAATTTTTAGCTTTTTGCTCCGCCAAAAGCTCACGGACACGCTCTGTGGTACGAAAGTTTTACTCAAAAAAGACTACGAGCGCATCACCGCTAACCGCCATTTGTTCGGCGATTTCGATCCGTTTGGCGACTTCGACCTGCTGTTCGGCGCCGCTCACCTGGGCTTGAGGATCGTTGAGGTGCCCGTTTCCTATCGTGCGCGCACCTACGGCAAAACCAACATCCACCGCTGGCGTCACGGGGTGTTGCTGGCCAACATGTGCTGGTTCGCGTTCAAAAAACGGAAACTTTTTCAAAAACCGGCCCCGGCAACCGGCTAGATATGTACTCGACGGTCCACGTCGCCACCGGCGCGGCGCTGGGTTCGTTCACCTCGAACGCACCGCTGGCGTTTGGTATCGGAATGCTCTCCCATTTCCTGCTCGATCGCATCCCGCACAATGACCCGGATTTCCCAAAGGGCAAAACGCGGCGCGAACTCCTCGTACACCCGGCCGTCCACCGGTTCCTCGTGATTGCCGCCATCGATATGGCGATCACCGTCCTCATGATGACCTGGATTCTCACGACGTTGCCGCATTTTCCCAGGCTGCCGCTGATCAGCGGCGCTATCGGCGGCATGCTGCCCGACGTACTATTCGTCATCTCTTTTGCGGTTTCCCATCCATGGTTGAAATGGTACAATCGCTTCCACGAGAATATCCATTTTGATGAGAAAAAAATTCGGATGTCGCTGATCACCGGATTTGCGACGCAAATTTTTGTTCTTGCACTCGCCCTGCGTACGTTGTTCCGATAACCAGACAATATTTTACACAAACGTCTGTACCTTGACCTCGACGCCCTGACCATTCCTGACGAGGAGGACGCATGCACTGGTTTCTTCACGGCGCAACCGGCGTACTGGCGGCCAACGCCTTACCGCAGCATCCGGAGCTCGCCCTTTCCGCCAGCTTCATCTCACACTACGCGCTCGACCACGTCCCGCACTGGGACCCCGGCATCGCCGATGCTACGGCCAAATGGAGATCACCCGAAGTGCGCGAATTCCTGCTCATCTCGCTGCCGGACGGCGTGCTCACGGTCACCTTCGCGCTGCTGCTGCCGTTGCTGGTTCCCTCCATGCCGATGTGGCTGACCTGGGGCTGTGTGGCAGCCGCGATCCTGCCCGACATCATTGACGGGGCGGCCAAGCTCAGCAATTGGCCGCCACTGCAGGCGCATCGGCGGCTCCACGACGCCACCCACTTCAACCACTACCTGATGCCGGTACCCTGGGGTTGGAACCTCGTCATCCACGTCGCGATGTTTACGGCGATGATCGTGGCGACGTACCTCGCCATCAACGCCAACGCGCACGGCAGTCTCCTGGCGTACTGAACGCCAACCTGTTCCTTGTGACACACCGGTTTCCCGGTGTGTTTTTTTACTTTCCGACCTCCAAAATACCCGCCCGCTTGCGGGCGCGGAATGAAAAGAAGGGTACGGAAAGTACCCCGCGCCAATTTTGCCGTTCCCAGTCGCACCTTACGTATCCTGCAGTAGACGTTGGCGTCGGTCGCGGAGCGCCCGCCTTCGCCGCAGCTTCGGCGGGCAGGCGCGGGTCAAAACGTCTCCCCGCAGCGCGGAGTTTACCCCGCCGTATGGCGGGGCCGCTGCCTGCGGGCAAAATTGGCGCTGGGGTTACAAAATGGAGATTCATTTAAATAAAATTTTTCCAACCTACAAAAAGGTACAAAAAAACCGGCTACGATTTTTGACGATTACGGCGCATTGCGATAGAATAAATCTTTCACCCTCATAATTCCTATGCCGAAATCCGCCGTAGATTTCCCGCAGCTGGTCATCGTTGACTTGGGCTCGCAGTACTCGCACGTCATCGTGAGAACTTTGCGCGAAATGGGCTACCGCAGCGCGCTCCTGTCGCCGTCGAAAGCGGAAAAATTGCTGTCGCAGTACCGGCCGAAAGGCATCATCTGGTCGGGCGGCGCGGCGTGCGTCAGCGACCCGGGCGCGCCGGTACCGCCAAAAAATTACCTCGGCGAAATCCCGGTGCTTGGCATCTGCCTGGGCATGCAGTACCTGGCGACGTGGCTTGGCGGAAAGCTTTCAAAAGAAATCAACCGCAAGGAATACGGTCCGCGGGAAGCAAAGATTATTGCCCGCACAAGTCCCCTGTTCAAAAACATTCCCGACGGCCCGGTGCTGTGCAGCCACGGCGATTCGGTACAGAAGGTCCCGCCGAAATTCCACATCACGGCGGTCACCGATGACTGCCCCATCCTGGCGATGGAAGCCGCTGACGGCCGGCCGATCTATGGCGTGCAGTTTCACCCGGAAGTGACCGTTACGACGCACGGAAAGCTCCTGCTGGAAAATTTCGTCAAAGTCATCTGCGGCTGTAAAAAAGACTGGCAGCCCGCCAACCTGATTGCTTCCATCCGCGAGGAAATCTTGGAGACCCTGCCGAAGAACGCCAAAGTGCTGCACGGATTTTCCGGCGGCGTGGATTCGACGGTCATCGCGGCGCTGCTTTCCCCGGTGCTGGGCAACCGGTTGATCGGCTTGACCATTGACGGCTGCCAATTCCGCGCCGGAGAGCTTGACCACATCGAGGCGGCGGCAAAATCCGCCGGGCTTAAAAATCATCGTACCGTCAAAGTGTGCGAAGAACTCATCACGGCGCTCGGGCTCACCACGGACGCCGAAGCCAAACGTCGGACGTTCAAATCCGTCTACAGCCACACGATCGAACGCGTTGGTGAAGAAACCGGTGCCACGTATTTTCTCCAGGGAACGCTCGCCACCGACCTGATTGAAGCGGGGCAGCTGGGCGGTGCCAGCCTGATCAAGTCCCACCACAACGTCGGCCTACCGCTCAACCTGACGCAGCTGCACCCGCTGCGCCAACTGTTCAAGCATGAAGTGCGCGACCTGGCGCGCGCGCTCAAACTGCCGCCGTCGGTTTCCGAACGCATGCCGTTCCCCGGGCCGGGGCTGCTGGTCCGCATCTTCGGCGTTCCGGTCACACAGGAACGCCTGGAACTTTTGCGCCGCGCGGACGCCATTGCCGAGCGCATTCTCAAAGATAACGGCGCGCTGGCCGGTTTATCGCAGCTGGTGGTCGCCCTGTGCGGCGCCCCCACCGTCGGCGTCAAAGGCGATGAACGGGAGTACGGCCATCCGGTGGTGGTGCGCGCGGTCAAAACCGTGGACTTCATGACGGCTGAAACCATTGAACTGCCGCCAACGGTCCGCCGCGCACTGACCGAAGCGCTGACCCAAATCCCAAAAATCACCCGCGTCTTTTTCGACGAAACCCCCAAACCCCCCGCGACCATCGAAATGGAATAAGCAAAGGACTAAAAAACCTCGACCGGATACGGCCGAGGTTTTCAGGCTAAAAAATTTCCACTACCCGCGCACGAGGGCGACCGCGATAATGCATCCACTGGCTCCCAACGCGCACATGGCCACACGGGACCACACCTTGAGGTACGGCGTATCGAAGTAGGACGCCGCGTAATGGCAGCATGGGTGCGCCGGACTGGCCACGTAGCCCGCGTACATCGCCGCGTACGTGATGGCGATAATTTGAAAGGCGTTGGGCGCCGCCTGGATCAGCGGGAAAAGCAGCGGGAAAATCAGGGTCGCCATTCCGCTCGATGAACCAAGAATAAAACCCGCCAGGTAGCCCACGATAATCAGCGCCGGAATGGTATACCCGCTGGTCACTACCTCGGATGCCAGCTGTTTGATCCACGGCAGCTGGCTCACGGTTGCCGCAAACAGAAAAATCAGCCCGAGCGTCAGGATGAGCTGCTTGTCCATGGTCTTGACGGCATTCCACGTTTGCTGTGGCGTGGGCTTAAGAATTGCCAGCGATAACCCGACAAAGACGGTAGTCCCGATGATTATGGCATAGGTCACGTCCCGCATCTCATAGAGATACAACGATGCCATCAGCAGCAGGAGCGGAAGCGTAACCTTGACCGCCCGTGGGAACGTCACATTCGTGCGGGGCAATTCCAGCGTTGTCCCGCGGCTCGTTTTCCATGAATAGTAGGTCACCACACCGACCAAAAAGACGATGCCCGGCAGCATGTAGCTGATGAAGGTGCCGAGATGAAAGCCCAGCACCGCGAACGTCGTGAGCACAACGATGACGCTGCCTTCGATCGGCAGCACGAGGTATACGATGTGGGTGGAGACAAAATCAACCATAGCCGCCGAAAATTTGTTCAACCGGTGCTTCTCGGCGATCTGACCGATGATCGGAGCCGAAATGATGGTGCGGCCCTTGACCGGCATGATGGCTAAAATCAGCGAGGTGAAAACCAGCGCGAGGCGCGGGTTCGGGATGAAGCGCGTCCAGTACAGGAGGTAATCGGCAATGTTGCCGATTTGTTTATACACATTAACCACAAACAGTACGCCGATAAACAGGTAGAGCACTTGGATATTTTCCAGCTTGAGAAACCCTTTTACCAGCACTTTGCCGGGCTCCAGCACCTGCGGCAATGCGACGGCGATAATCGCCATTAACATGGCATTGAACACCAGGTTGAGTTTCTTGGTGTAATCGGAATGTTTTAACCGAGCGGCGATAACTTCCGCCATAATGATTGCATTAATGAATGATGCATCCGTCGCAAAAATGGTGGTATACTGTACCTGCGACAAACGGTACAAAATGGTATCCCCATGATACCAAAACCCCCCGCGCATGTAAAAAATATTATGGGCAATATCTTCATCCTCGGCCTCGTTTCGCTGCTGACCGATGTCAGCACGGCCATGGTGTCGCCGCTGCTGCCGCTGTTTCTTATCTCCACGCTCGGCGCCACCCCCCTGGCCCTCGGGACCATCGAAGGCATTGCGGAAAGCGCTTCGAGCGTTTTTAAAGTAATTTTCGGCTTTGCTTCCGACCGCATCCGCAATCGCAAAGGATTTGCCACACTGGGCTACGGCATCTCGGCACTCGGCAAACTGCTGCTGGCCGTCTCCGGCGGATGGATGGCCGTGCTCAACGCGCGCCTGACGGATCGCTTCGGCAAGGTCGTGCGCACCGCACCGCGCGACGCGCTCATCGTGGAGAGCACCGGAGCGGAAAAAAAAGGCGCGGCCTTCGGTCTTCAGCGCGCGATGGACGCCTCCGGCTCGGTGCTGGGCGCGGGTATTGCATTCCTGGTAATCCTGCGCGCGCCCGATCAGGTCCAGCGCGTGTTCTGGTGGGCGATACTGCCGGCGGCGATCTCCGTGGTGGTGATGCTTTTGTTCGTCCGCGACCCCAAGCGCGCTCCCCGGCCCGCCGGGAACACGGCGGCGCCACTGCGCTTCAAGTGGTCGGCTTTTCCGCCCAAACTCAAACGCTTCTACGGCATCAGCGCATTGTTCGCGCTCGGCAACGCCTCCAGCCTGTTCCTCCTCTTGAAATCCCAGGCCGCGGGATTTACGGCGACTTCCATGATCCTGCTGTACCTGGTATTCAACCTGGTGCACGCGCTCACCATCTACCCCGTGACGAAACTCTCCGACCGATTCGGCCGCCGCAACCTCCTGGTCGCCGGCTACCTGCTGTTCGGGCTGGTGTACCTGGGCTTTGCCGCCCTGTCGCTTCCGGCCTGGTACTGGCTGCTGTTTGCCGGCTACGGCCTGTACCTCGGAGCCACGGAAGGGGTGGAAAAAGCGCTGGTCGCAGATGTTGCTCCGCCGGAACTGAAAGCCACGGCGCTGGGGCTCCACGCCACCATCGTCGGCATCATGGTCCTGCCGGCCTCACTGCTGGCCGGTACGGTCTGGCAGATCATGGGAGCGAGCGCCCCGTTCTCTTTCAGCGCCATCACCGGATTTTCCGCCACGATGCTGGCGCTCATCTACCTCCGCTGAAGGTATGAAAATTTTTCGCATCACGCGGGGGTTTACCACCAATTCATCCGGCAGCTACGAATGGCTGCCCGGGGGCATGTACGCCAGCTCCACCGCCACCGGCACACCGCCGGTTTCCAACACCTTGCCCACCACCAGCATCCCGACCCTCCCGCTGAGCCAATACCGCTTCTCCCCTGCCGGACAAAAAATCGGGGGCATCCTGCTGATCCTGGTCGGCCTGGTTTCCGGCGTGGCCACGGCCATCATGGTGATGCGGGAATTTTGGGGCAAGAAAAAACGGTAACATATTCCCGATGCTCATCCTGAGGCCGGAAACCTTCGGCGGGTTCGTATTCAATACGAAAAACGGCACGCGGCTGTGGCTCGACCGTGCCGGCTATGACGCATGGGTGAAATTTCTCACCGGGGGCCAAATGCTTCCGGCGGCCGAATCCACGCTGCGCGACGCATGCCAACAGCTGGAATTGCAGCGGCATGAAGAATACCTGGTGCGCCCGGGATGCCCGCAACCGGCGGCGCACCCGTTCACGGTCCTCACCGCGCCGACCCTGGTGGACCTGCAGATCACCGGTCAATGCAACCTCGCTTGCCCGCACTGCTATGCGCAAAGTTCCCCGGCCGGACACCACGTCCCGCTCGCCGACATTCTCTTAGTACTTGACCGTTGTATGGAGGCAGGCGTTTTTGAAGTCGCACTCGGCGGCGGCGAACCGACCCTGCACCCGCAGCTGGAAAAAATTCTTGCGGCAGCCGCCCGGCGCCACCTGGTCTGCAACCTCGCCACCAACGGCAAGGCGATGGATAAACGCCTGGCGAAACTGCTGAAACGGTACTGCGGCGCGGTGGCCTTGAGCATCGAATTCACCGGCAATGATTTTGAAAAGCGCCGCGGCTACCCCTGGAAAAAATTTCTCGCAAGCGCCCAACTGCTCCAAACAGCAGGCGTGCGGCTGGTGTTTCAAATTACCGTCAGCCGCATCAACCTTGCTACATTGCACAACACCGTCGCGACCCTCGCCGAACTCAAACCGTACGGCGTGGTGTTTCTGACTTACAAACCCGTCGGCCGCGCCCAGTCCTTCGATTCGCCGCTCACGGATGTACCCGCGCCCGAACTATTGGAAAATTTTTCCGCCAGTTTCCGCTTGCTCGAAAAGCGCGGCATCAAAATCGGGTACGACTGCTGCATGGGAAATCTCCTCACCGGCTTGCCGTCCGCGCCGACGGGAGAAATCCACGGCTGCAGCGCCTTGCGCGAGAGCGTGGCGGTCAACTGCGACCTCGAGGTCTTGCCGTGCAGTTTTGCCACGCAACTGCCGCTGGGCAATTTGCGCGCAAGCTCCCTGTCGGAAATTTGGCGCAGCGAGCCGGCCGAAAACTTCCGGCAGCGCTTTGCGCGCGCAATTGGTCAGGCACCCTGCGCCGCGTGTCGCCATCGGCTCACGTGCCTTGGCGGCTGCCCGGCCTTTGATCTGGTCAAATGTCAGGCGGTTTAATCCCAAACCACCTGGTCACAACGGAGGAAAAAAATACCGCACGGAAGTGCGGTATTTTTTTGTAACAAAATTACTGTTGTGTATCACTGGAGCAATTTAAGAAACGGTGTTTCATCTTTGTACGGCCCAATCAGCGCGAGGTTCATCCGCGACGGGTTAAACACATCGGCGGCGACTTTCTGTACCTGCGGCACGGTCACCTTTTTCAGCAGCGCCAGCCGCTGCTGCGGCGTTTCCATTTTTCCGGTCAGCACCTGCTGCTTGCCGTACCATTCCGCCAGCTGCGCTGAATCCTCAAATTCTAGCACGATCTTCCCTTCCAAAAAATCCTTGGCCCCGGTGAGCTCTTTCTCGGTCACGCCGGCGGCAACCACCATCCGCAGCTCTTCAATGATGAGCTTGATCGCCTGGTCGAGCCGCGCCTTGTCCAGACCGGCTTGCACCACAAATGTTCCCGTATCCTGGTAGGGCGACGTGGACGCCTTAATGAAGTAGGCCAGCCCGTGCTTTTCGCGGACGCTGGTGAACAGCCGCGAGCTCATGTTGCCGCCAAGAATTATGGACAGCAGCGTGAGCGCCGGCAGATTCTTGTGCCCGTACGCGTAGGCCGGATAGCCCAGGCAAAGCTGCACCTGCTCGGTTTCCTTAAACCACACTTTGAGATGCGGTTTGGTTTGTTTGGCGGTAAACGGCGGGAATTTACCAACCTGCGGCTTAGGCGAATCAACCGTGAAATGGCGTTTCATTAATTCCTGCACCTGCGTCTGTTTGAATTTTCCCGCCACAGCAACCACCATCCGGCGCGGGTGGTAGTAGGTCTGGAAATACTCGTAGAGACGGTCGCGCGGAACCTCGCGGATGACTTCGCGCGGCCCGGCGATGTTCCAACCCATCGGGTGCTCGAGACCAAACACCGCTTCCTCGAAAAGATTTTCCACGTGCATCAAGGGATTGTCTTCATACATGTTGATCTCCTCGATGATGACCCCGCGTTCTTTCTGGACTTCCGCCGGATCGAACTTGGAATTTCTCACCATGTCCGAGAGAATGTCGAACGCCAGCTCAAGATGATTGGACGCCGCCTTAATGTAGTAGCCGGTATGGTCTTTGCTGGTGAATGCGTTGTATTCGGCACCCACCGCATCCAGCTCTTTGGTCAAATCCAAACTGGTCGGCCGCTTCTGCGTACCCTTGAACATCAAATGCTCCACGAAATGGGAGCTGCCGTTGATATTTTTCTGTTCATAGCGCGAACCAACCGGAATGAGCACCAGCAATGTTATCGCGCTGGTTCCCTCCCGCGGCGCGGTGATGAGCAACGGTCCGTTGGGAATTTGGATTTTTTTGTACATGTTATTAATTAATCAACACTGGTTATATAAATCAAGCCGTTATCAACCGAGTACCAAGTTGGTCTGTAAGGTGAATCCTCCTTATATCTACTACAAACTCCCTCAACTCTTCCAGTAGTAGCCGATTTGTCACCGCCGCGAATTCTTTGAATCACGTCATCGGGCAACGTGCAATATCCGCTGCATTCGTTTTTTGAAGTACAGGGCTTACCGGCATCCATTGTCAAATCCTTACGTCCGGTGGAAAATAACATCGGAAGGGTGACGGCCAGGACCGCAATAGAAATAATAAAAAATGCAAAAATCATAACGAACGAAAATTTCCTAGTAAAAATCCCTTTCTTGTTTTTTCCTTGGATATTCTCGTTCTCCATAATATTAAAAAATCATTAATAGTTTCTTTGCATATTTTTTTGGTTACGCTTCGATTATTTATCGTTCCCTAAATATTGCATCAGTTCCCCAATCTTCACCCGCTCCTGCTTCATCGTGTCGCGGTCGCGGACGGTGACGGCGTTATCGTTAAGAGAATCGAAATCCACCGTGATGCACGCCGGCGTGCCGATCTCATCCTGCGAGAAGTAGCGCTTGCCGATATTGCCGCGGTCGTCCCAGGCAACGGGGAAATGCTTTCGCAGATCATCGTAAACTGACCGCGCCAGTTTTACCAAGTCAGGTTTATTAGCCAGTAACGGGAACACGGCGGCCTTGAACGGCGCCAGTTGCCGCGGGAGTTTCAACACCACGTGCTTTTGTTTGGCCTCTCCTACTTCAGTATACGCCGCGCACAACACCGCCAGCACCGAACGGTCCACACCCCAAGTCGGTTCGATCACGTGCGGGATATATTTTTCGTTCGTTTCCGGATCCATATACCGCAAATCATGGCCGGACACTTCCGCGTGCCGCGTCAAATCATAGTTGGTCCGGTACGCCAGGCCGTAGAGCTCCATCTGTCCGAACGGGAATTGGTAATCAATGTCAATGGTGCGCTTGGAATAGTGCGCGCGCTCTTCGGCTGAAATCTCGCGATACACGATATCTTTTTCCGGAATGCCCAGAAACTTCAGCCACCCTTTCATCTCGCCAAGCCAATGCTCAAACCACTTCTCCCACTCCCCTTCTTTGATAAAATATTCGATCTCCATTTGTTCGAACTCGCGCGTGCGGAAAATGAAATTGCCCGGCGTCACTTCGTTGCGAAACGCCTTGCCGACCTGCGCGATGCCAAACGGAATGCGCTTGCGCGTTGAACCCTGGATCTGTTTGAAATCCACAAACATTGCCTGCGCGGTTTCCGGCCGGAAGTACACGACCGCGGTCGCATCCTCCACCGGACCCAGAAAAGTTTTCAGCATCAAATTAAACTTGCGCACTTCGGTCAGTTCACCCCCGCAGTTGGGGCAGACTGGTTTTTCTGGCGGCGGGGTCTTCATCCGGCCCAGTTCGGGTTTGGCCTGCGTCGGCGGACACAAGTGATCCGCGCGAAATCGCTGTTTGCATTTTTTACAGTCCACTAACGGGTCAGTAAAATTCGCCAAATGTCCGGAAGCTTCCCAGACTTTCGGGTTCATCAAGAGCGCCGCGTCCAGCCCGACCACGTCATCGCGCTGGTGCACAAACCGCTGCCACCATGCCTGCTTGATATTATTTTTCAACTCCACGCCGAGCGGGCCGTAGTCCCAGGCGTTGGCAAGCCCGCCGTAAATTTCCGACGACGGGAACACAAACCCCCGGCGCTTGCAGAGAGAAACGATGGTTTCCATTTTATCAGCCATACCGTAACAAAGTAATAATAATTATTGATGCGGATGTTCGCAGCGCCGAATATATTCCTCCGCCTTGTCTTTACCGAAATAATTGCCTATCCGCTGAATTTTTCCAGGACGATGGTCGAAAAAATGCTTTGCGAATTCATTTAACTTAGCCTTGACGACCGCATCGATAGGTACGGGCTCGTTTTCCAACGCTGACAGAACCTTATGATCTTCCTTGCCATCCTCAAAGTACTCCATGAAACCGATTGGTTCGGCGTCGACGATGGAACCGATGTCAAGTTTTTTCTGGGTGATAATGT
Organism: Patescibacteria group bacterium; assembly: GCA_028712155.1. Lineage (GTDB taxonomy): Bacteria > Patescibacteriota > Patescibacteriia > Buchananbacterales > GWA2-38-13 > VMFR01. The sequence goes on from JAQTQO010000007.1 coordinate 27,390, forward strand.
AACAATCTACATTTTTTCCATCGCCGCTCGTAGTATCCAGAATATAGCCGTAGGGATAGGGGTAGTCGCGCATGACCTTCGTCTCCCCGTCACTTGTCACTTGATTCAACCCAGCCATCTTTTCAATAAAAACTTTCATGGCCCGACGATAAATCAACTGCTACACTTTTATCTCCTGAAAATCTTTCGCAATGATAATTTTCCCCTTGAACCCGGACTTCCGGCAATCGGCGACCATCGCTTTATTACTGTCAAGCCCGTAGTAATGGGTCAGCACTAATTGTTTCACCCGTGCGGCCGCAGCCACGGCGCCCGCCTGCTGCGGGGTGAGGTGAACGGAAAATTCCGATCCGGCGGGCGAACCGACCGGTGCCGAGGCTTCACACAGGAAAAGGTCGGCATCTTTGGCCACCGCCCGAATCCCCGGGCAGTCCGCAGTATCCCCGGAATACGCCACGACCCCCTCGGGCGTTTCCAAACGATACGCCACGGCTTCACACCGGCCAAACCCGTGGTTTACGTTTTGCGCGGAAAGCGTTGCATCGCCCTGCTTGACCGTTTTTCCACCCGACATTTTGTGCCAGGTTAATTTCGGCCACAGGTACCCTTCCTCGGTGCAGTGCGTATCCGGCGACGGAGCTTCCGGCACAAAGGCCTTGAACAGCGCCGGCCAGCCATCCACGATGGAATCGGGCGCGTAGACATCCATCATCTCGGCTTTCACGCCCCCGAATACCTTGTGGCAGTACACAGCTTCCAAAAAATGCGGCAGGGCGTAGTGGTCAGGGTGCGCGTGCGTGACGGCGATATGTTTGACCGAAACGTACAGCACACCGATGCGCTGCAGCCGGAATCGAATCCCTTCGCTGACTTCAAACAGCACATGCCCGCCCTTCCAGGTCACCCAATAACCGGGCAGCTCGCGATTCCGCAATTTCAAAAGATCAGACACCGGACCGCCGGAACCCAGGATCGTCAGCTGCATAAAAAATGGCTTATGATGCCATTTATCCTAACGGTCGGAAACGGTTTTGTCCAGCCGATGTCGGGAGGTTTACCGCTTGAGCTCCCACGTATCCACCACGGTACCGTCTTTGGTAATGACTTGAGCGGAGAATTTTTCTGGTGTGGCAACCACGTATAAAAATGCCTGGCTTTTGTCCCAAATGAACGCGGAGCAAGGCCCCGGAGTTTTGACGTCGCCCGGCCGTAAATCCGGCGCGCCGATGACGATATACTGCACGCCGTCGCCGCACTCGGGAGTCGTCTTGGTACGCTCGTAAATGTGATCATGGCCGTTCAATACCGCGTCGACGCCCAGCGTTGTAAGGACCGACTTGTATTGGTCAACGATTTTCTGGACCCCGCCGTGGGTTTGCGCCGATGAGAACGGCGGATGGTGGAATGCGAGCACCTGCCACGGTTCGCCGGCCGCGTTGGATGCCATCAGCTCCTGCACGGCCCAGCCGTACTGGTCGGTATCGCCGGCAAGCATCAAATTGGAATCCAGCATCAGGAACCGGACCGGGGCCCGATAAAAAGAGTAGTACCGGTTACCTGACGACGCCGGCCGCGGGCGCAAACACTCGCGGCAATCCCATTCACCCCACGCCGGGGTGTTCACTTCCTGTTGCCACTTTTTGGCCGTTTCCACATCGTGGTTGCCCAAACTGAAATGCAGCTTGACGCCGTCCGCCAGTAACCGCCCAAATTCGGTCTGCACGAAAGCCGGAAACGTATCCGCCGAACCGTAGTTATTGTCGCCGTTTGTCACGATGTCGGAAAACCCCAACGTATCGTGCGTGCGCTCCAGCTGCCGGAACGTCTCCCGATCGATGCTCGCCTTATTTCCCCAATCGCCGAAGTTGACAAACCGCAGCGTCGGGGTCGGCGTTACCGCCCGAACCGGCGCCGGACTTGAGACGAGCGCGGGCGAAAATGCCGGGAACTGCCGCACAGGCGCCGGCACCAGCACGATGATAACGATCGCCAGTGCGACCGTCGTTATGCCAGCCGCAATCGCGAGAGTGGTACGGGACATGCAGACAAAACGATACGGTCACTCGCCGTTATCTTTCGACACAGCCGCCGGGGCAGGCGCATCCGCGTGCGGAAAAGCAGCCCGACCGCGGCGCCGGTCGTCCAAATCTTTCAGCCACACGCTGACAGCGGCCGCCGTCGGCACGGCCACCAGAATTCCGGCGACCCGCGACAGGCCGGAGAACTCCGCCAGCTTAGCGCCGATCAGAATGGAAATGATGATCACCACGGGATTCAAGCCGATGGCCCGCTGCATCACCTTGGGGACGATCAAATGGTTTTCCATTTGCTGGATGAGCCAGTACAACACCAGCACCGCCAGTCCTTTCCAGGGCGAATCGGTCGCGGCGAAAAATATCGCCGGGATCGCGGAGAGCACCGGCCCCACGTACGGGATGAGCTCAAAGATCCCGGCCACCAGCGCAAGCACCAGATAGTAGCGGACGTTCAAAATCTTGAGCCCCACCAGCACCAGTCCGCCGACAATCAGCCCCAGCAGCAGCACACCCCGCAGCCACGCCCCCAGACGCAGCTGCATGCGGGAGATCAGATCCGCGACGTACGCCTGGTACCTTTCCGGCGCGAATGCGCTCGCGGCCCGCTTCACCACGTTCTCCTGCACCAGCAAGTAGAACGTCAGCACCAGCACCAGGATGAACGACACGAAATTGCCGAACAAGAAACCGATCAACCCAAAAATATTTCCCGTTGCCGCGCCGAAAGTCGTGCGCAGAGTATCGAGCGCTCCCTGAACGGTTTGGTGGAACTGCGGATCCACCTGCCCCCAACCGGCGGTCAGCCGCTCCCAGTAGCTCGGGAAATTCTGGCTGATACTGCCGATCTCCTCCACCACAATAGGGATCAACAGGACCACGGCCAGGCTCAGGACGAAAAATATCGTCAGGTAAATGAGCGCTGCGCCCACCGCCCGCGGAATGTGCCACCGCTGCAGGAATGTCACCGTCGGATCCAGCGCCATCGCCAGCAGCAGCGCGAGAAATACCACCACGACGATATCGCGGATCAAATAGAGAAACCCGACCGCCACCAACACCCCCACCACTTTCAGGATGGAAGTGGTGGAAAAATGCATGGTGACCTGTTGCGTTCTGTGATCCGTCATGTGATGCGAAACGTCAAATCATTGTATTCAGTATACCGGTGAAAGAGAGCGGCTGGCAAATGCAGGGCCGGCTTAGAACGCCTGCCCAACCGGTAGAAAAAAATCTCAACGCCGGAGCGTTGAGACACGCGATGCCTGAAGGAGACGCGGACAGAGAGCTATTTTGGACGGTGATGGACCCACAGACCGTAGAGGTGGCTATTCATCCCATCTTGCCGGGATTCATCATCGAAAATGCCAACCACCAGTTCCGCATGTGCTTGCTCAAAGGCGTCTACGACGCCGAGAATTTCCTTGACGTGTACCGCGGCAGGGCCCGAAAGATTGAGCGGGATGTAGCTGTGATTGCCCACGGTAGTCACCGCGGACAGGTCGTAGCGGTACTCCTCGCTACCGGGCTCGGGCTGAATGACCGCGGTCACCGGAGATGGAAAATTCTTCCGGAAGTTGGCCTTTTGCATCAGCACATACGCGGCCGCCGCCACAAATATCGCCAGCACGACGACGCCCAGCCGCTTCATTGTGAAGCTCCTCCCTTCTGCTAAAGTGCCACGAGTTCAACGACCGTTGCCGTCCCGGGAGATTTCGCCTCCCCACGGCCGATTTCCTTGTAGTAGCCGAACACCCCGAACACCACGAACGCCAGGGCCGCCACCATCGCCAACACGAACGCCAACATGATGTAAGGTCGCCACGACACCATGCCGCTCCTCCCTTCTCTGGTAAAAGCACCGATTCCCCGTCTCTGACGGTTGACCTTACCCTACCCTCCGGGTTAAGCAAGCGTCAAGGAAAACTAGACCAATTCGGCACAACCATCTACACTAAACCCATAAGCCATGAGCGAAGAATCCGTCGATCCAACATGCCTACCCTGGCCCAAAATCGCCACGCCCGGCACGATTACGCCATCCTGGAAACTCTGGAGGCGGGCATCGCGCTGACCGGCCCCGAAGTGAAATCGGCCAAATCCGGCCGCATCACGCTGCAGGGGTCCTATGTTCGGGTTGACCGCGCCGGTCAGGCGTGGCTGATTGGCTGCCACATCGCGCCCTACCCGCCAGCCGGGAATCTCCGGCAGGATCCGCTGCGGGAACGCCGGCTCCTGTTGCGGCGCCCCCAGCTCAAATCGCTGGTGGGGACCCTCAAACAGCCAGGCTTGACTTTTCTGCCGCTTTCCGTCTATACTAAGGGAAGTCTCATTAAGCTGGAATTGGCCGTCGCTCGCGGAAAACGCGAGTACGATAAGCGCGCCACCATCAAAAAACGTGAGGTGGAGCGCGAAATCCGTTCCCGCATGAGACGGGCGGTCCGATGACCATCGGACGGAATATTTGGGGATGTTTTACAATCGACAGTGTCGTGCAACACCGAATGCAGGCTGAGCATGGTCGCTCGCTCATCAAACGCGCGGCCAATCGATAAGTGCCAACTCGCTTATCTCCAAAGTAAAGACGGCATTTGCCCGCCTTTCTTTGGTGCCTGCGGTTGCCTAACTAGGTGATCGCCATCGGCCCGATTTTGCCCAAGGGTCGGGTACCGGTGTCAGAGTTTGGGCTCGGGTCGGGTGGTATTCCGGCATCCGGCCTTAAACTTTCCGGAACGTACGTTCGCGCGGTCTTGTCTGTTTCTTACGCGCGAACGGAAATTGGAAACAGTCTACGCCTGGAGAAGTTCGGTCGCGCACGTCCTGGACGGGGGTGAAATTCCCCCCATCTCCACCAAAAGGAATTTCACGAGGGGGCTGCGGGGGAGGTACTCCCCCGATTGCCGGGGGTGACAGTCCCGCCAACGGCGGGACGCCAGAGGGGCAAAAACCCCTATGGGGAGCGAAGCGACGAAATTCCCCCCATCTCCACCAAAATTAAGTCTGCCAAATTTAAGCACACGGTACTTCAGTACCGTTTCCTAATTGCCAAAACCTTGCGCATCTCACGTCGACGCTTCTACCGCCGGGTCATCAAAGTTGAACCGCAGCGTTACCGGGTCAACGAATGGATCCGCGTACCCGAGGTTCGCCTGATTGACGAAACCGGCGCGCATGTTGGCGTTGTCCCGACCGCCCAAGCGATCGCCCGCGCCCGCGAGCACGAACTGGACCTGGTTGAAGTGCAACCACTGGCCAATCCGCCGGTGGCAAAAATTCTGAGCTTCAGCAAACTCAAGTACGAAGAAGACAAGGAACGCAAACGCGAGAAGGCCAGACAAAAGAAAGTGGAGATCAAGGGCGTGCGGCTCAGCCTACGCATCGGCCAGCATGACCGGGAAGTCCGCCTCACCCAGGCGCAGCAGTTCCTCGGCAACGACGACAAAGTACGGATCGAACTGATCCTGCGGGGCCGTGAACGCCAGCACAAAGATCTGGCGGAAAAAATTATCCAGGATTTCATCAGCACCATCCACCAGACGATCCCCGTCAAGGTTGAGCAAGGGATTTCGGCCCAGGGCGGGAAGCTCTCGACGATTATCGCGAAAGAATAATTAAAAATTGGGTAAGGATTCGGAACCAGGGAAACGATTTTTTTATTTTACCCTGCCACCGGATTCCTTATTCCCGACTATCAGATGCACGCACTATGGGAAAACTCAAGACCTACCAGGCAGCGAACAAACGGTTCAAATTCAGCAAATCCGGCACGATCATGAAGAAACATGCCGGACAGGACCACTTCAACGCGCGCGAGCCCGGCAAGGTGACCCGCGCCAAGCGCCGGCGAAACCGGGTTGCCAACGTCGACCTCCGCAAAATCCGCTCGATGCTCCCGTACGCCTAACCGAATTTTTTCATTTTGATTTTTCTTCTATGCCTCGAGTCAAACGTGCCGTCATTCATCTCAAGAAACGCCGCGCCCTGATGCGGGCGGTCAAAGGGTACCGCTGGGGACGCAAGAACATCATCCGCCTCGCCCGCCCCGCCATGCTGAAAGCGGGAGCCTACGCATACCGTGACCGCCGCAACAAGAAACGCGCCGCCCGCGCCCTCTGGCAGATTAAAATCAACGCCGCGTGCCGGGCAAACGGCCTGTCATACTCCGCGTTCATGGGAAAACTTGGAAAGCAAAAAATCGCACTGGACCGAAAAATTCTCGCACTGCTGGCGGAACATCACCCCGCGGTGTTTGCCAAGATCGTGGAAAAAGTAAAATAATTAAGACTACACTTTCGACTTCCAACCACGATAGGGGTAAAAAATTCAAATTTCTAATTCCCGGATCCTGAATCGAAATTTCCTAGGTTTTTGGCAATTGGAAATTAGGAATTGAGGCATTTTCTGCTTATCCACTTGACGGTTTAGGCCGACTCCGCTACCATACGGGTAACACTATGCAATTCCAGCTGAACACCACGACCAAGACCATGAAGATGACTGACCTCAAGAGATCAGCTGCTTTGCCGTAGACCCACCCATAACACGAAACACTCGAAAAAAGCTGATCTCACCAAGGTCAGTTTTTTTGGACTGTTTCACCCGGAATTTGAAAATCTAGTTTGGAGAATACCATGGGTACGCTCTTTATCGTCAACACCGGGAACGGCGCAACCCCGCCGCGTTCGGCGCGGGAACTCGGCCTACTGGCTGCAACCTGCGGCCATGAACCGATCGAGGTGGTGGTCGGCGTCATCGGCACCAGGTCATTCGCGATGGCCGGGGAATTCCTGGCGGGCTACAGCGGCGGAAGCCAGGCACGGCTGACCTACCACACCACGCCGGACGTTGTCTGTGGCGCCCTGCTGGAGGGATTGCGCAGCGATCGGGAGGCGCCGCGCACCGCGGCGTGGAGTATTGGGAGCTTGTGCTCCCAGCAGGACATCGTCCGCCGCCTGCAGTACGCGGGCTCGTCGCCCGAATCCATCCTGGCCATCCTCTCCCCCGGAGAGCTGCCGCTAGTGCTCGACCACCTGCAGACGCTGCGCCGCGACGCGCCGACCGTTCCGCTGGACCCCGGCAACGTCACCGTCGTCCACATCGACGGCGACACCATCTGGTGCGAACAGCCCCGCCTCGCCGCGCCCGCGGCAACGCCGGCGGCTTGAACGCCACCCTCCCCTGCCCTTTCCCGCCCAGCCCTTTCGTTTCGCCCGTCCATCACCGCTGATGCGACGGGCTTTTTTTATTGGCGGGCGCTCATTATCGTAGCAGCCAACAGCATACCCGTGGTGGGGTGTGGCCGTACCCTTGACACACAAACGCCCACGCCCTATCATCACCACATTATCAATTTGCCCTTTCTGGTTTTACACGAATATAAGTGTAAGGCTGCCATCAATTCTCCCCCTACGAGACCGGATTCAATCCGGTCGTCCCAAAACGAGAGCCCGGACTGCTCATCCCAGTCCGGGCTCCATCTTATATATGGTAATTTCCCGCCTATTGACTTTCCCCCGCCGATGCGCTAACATACATCCAACATCGCTATGCTACGGCTCAATTTCAGCTTTTTCTTTACGTTTTTTACTGACCTTCAGAGATCAGCCAATTTGCCGTAGCCACCATTCCTGATACCCCAAGCAAACTGATCTCTGAAACATGAGGTCAGTTTTTTAATAGTTTACCCAAATTTTGCGCCAAAATTTGGCTGGAAACTATTAATCCGCCGAAAGTCCTTTTGCAGAATGGTAACAACATTCAGATAAGCCGCAGGCGGCTTCCGCGCCATTGCTCATTGGCCTTTCACAATTCCCACCCCGCGGACTGAAGGCGGATTGGTACCTATATTACTTGTCCGCGAGCTGTGGTGCCGGGGTCAACCCAAAATTTTTGCTACTAAATTTGGTGGAAACTATTAATCCCGCACCGAACTTTTATGTAACCCCCACGATATCAATAAAGTCTACTGTATCGCCCTTTCCACAACCGAATATACGGAAAAAGAAAAGGATGTGACTCATGGGAAAAATCTTTCTCGTTGGCGCGTCTACGCCCGCGGATCTTGCCCTGCCGAAAGGACAAGAAACCACGGCACTCTCGACGACTGGACGGCTGGGTCGTACCATCGCCACGCGTACCAAGGCGCGATTGGTGCTCACCATCTGCACGTTCGGAAAGCTCGCGCTGGAATCGCTCCATCATTTTATCCGCGGCCACGGTACGCGGACGACCTACGTCCGCCTCGAGGACGAGGAACTGACCACAGTGCTCTCCGGCCTGCTCGGATGCGAGCCGGAATGCAAGATGGAGCCGGATGGCCTGTGCGGCGGCGAAGCCAAAAAGGCGATTGCGTGCGTCAGCACGGAGCCGGATTCGGCCGTCGTGGTGTTCGCATCACCAGCCATGCTCCAACCGATGGTCGAGCTCGTGTACACCCGATGCTCCGACAAAAACGGAACCACGCCCAAGGCGTTCGGCCGCTGCCGCGCCTGCAGCGTGGACCTCCGTATGGAAAACGGAAGCCAGCCGCCGAAGGTCACCCTGAGTGGCTTCCAGATCTTCTCTCCCGACGAGAAGTAAAACCAGCGCCCCCTGCCCTTTCGTCTCGCCCGCCAAGTTCACAGAACTGGCGGGCTTTTTTATTCAGACTTGATTCCTTCTGACGTTTATGCTAAGATTTTGCACGTGACGTAGTTACACGTTTGGTGACAGCAAACGCCACACTACGTTATTTTATTACCACACCCCCACAGTAAGGGACTCCGACGCAGGTCGGAGGACCGCCAACGAGGAGGGTGTGGGAATAACCCCGCACCTCCGCCCTGGGCGGATGGGGTAGGGTTTGTACAAATTAATATTCTTGGGCTGGTAGTGTAGTGGCCTAACACGTCGCCCTGTCACGGCGAAGACCGCGGGTTCGAATCCCGTCCAGCCCGTTTGCTGTCAGCATCCCAACATCGGTTGGGGTGGTGACAGCAAATTTGTTTTGGGAGGGATTCGAACGAATCCCGCATGCCCTTCCGTCTTGTCCACCGAAAGTTTACTGAAGGTGGAAGTCCCGCGGCCCCCGGACGAAGGAGGGTCCAGCCCGTCATCTAGACGAATCATTGAGAAAAACCGTTTTAAAAGAACGGTTTTTTGTTGGCATTCTACATAAAACAAAATTTCACTATTGTAGAGGTAGCGGTACTCTTGATGTGTTTATAAAAATGATGCCATGAACAATCCTCCAACGGATTGAAGAGAACGGATTTTTGTACTATAATTTTGATTGGTATGGAACCACACGAACACCCGTTAAGCTGGGAGGCGTTAAGCCGAATCGTCCTGATGGGCATTGCCCTTCTTTTGATTTGGAAAGCGCTTGGGGCTGTTGTCGATGTTGTCATTGCTTTGGCGCTGACCGCCTCTTTACATCCACTCGTGCACACGCTGCACAATAAAACCAAACTACCGATGTTAATTTCTGCACTGATTGTTCTTCTTCTCATCGCCATTCCTTTTTTCATCATCGGTTTTTCTATCATACCTCAAATTCCTCAATTATTATCAAGTATTGATGCTACCGTAAATCAGTTACCTTTCATTGGGCAGATGTTTAACAATTTCAGTATCGTCCAATATATGGAATCTCGTTCAGGCGATATTGTCGCTTCTTCGGGAAATATCTTACTCATCATTTCCTCCGTCATCGCAACACTCGTACTCACATTTTATTTTGTATACGACTATGAACGTTTGCTGAAACTCTTTTTAAATATTTTCCCATACAAGGAAAAAGCAAAATTGAAAGGTCTCCTGGAAGAGATCGCGAGGGTCACCGGACAATTTATTCGAGGCAACGTGATTATTTCTTGTATTTCATTTATTGTTATTTTTATCGGCCTTTTGATCCTCAAGATTCCTTTAGCTATGCCGCTTGCTCTGATTGCGGGTGTCTTCGATCTCCTGCCCTTAGTGGGGTCTACCTTAGGCGCGATCCCTGCTTTATTAGTGGCTTTTAGTCTCTCGCCCGTACAAGGATTCTCCGTGCTTATTTTGTTTATTATCTATCAGCAAGTAGAAAATATATATATTTGTCCCGCAATCTACAATAAAGCCCTGAATCTCTATCCCGCACTGGGATTTCTCGCTGTTCTGGTTGGAGCCAGTCTCTTTGGAATCTTAGGAGCATTTCTCGCCCTGCCCGTAGCCGCGAGCATTCCGGTCGTAGTGGAATATCATGAAAATTACAAGGAGCGGCATCAAACTCCGAGCGAGATACCGTAGCGATACAGATGTCTTTTGCCATATCAGGGTAGATTCTTCGTACACGGGACACAAATTTATGGGCTCTAAAATTGAGCGCATATTTTGCGTTTAAGTATCTAGCGTAGGTATGCGAATAACTTTTTTCGGCGCGGCCCAAAACGTTACGGGTTCAAAGCATCTCATCGAATCCGGGGGGTTCAGGCTTTTGCTGGATTGCGGATTGCACCAGGGGAAGCGCTTTGACGCGGACGCCCTTAACCGGACACTCCCCTTCAGCGCCGGCGATGTTTCCGCGACAATTCTTTCCCATGCGCATGCGGATCATTGCGGCATGCTGCCGCTCCTGGTCAAGAACGGTTATCGCAATAAAATTTTTGCCACGCCCGCGACGGCTGCCATCGCCCGCCTCATCATGCTGGATTCGGCAAAAATCCAGCTGCATGATTACCTGAACATGCAAAAACGCGCGGTCGCCGATACGAAGATTTTGCCGCCGCTCTATTCTGCCGAGGACGCGGAAGAAGCCGCCAGGTATTTTGCGCCCCTTCCCTATGCCCACGCGACGCATGCCTGGCAACCGCTCGACCAGCGTTGCCGGTTTAAATTCTACGATGCCGGACACATTCTTGGTTCCGCGGTAACCGTCGTTCAGTGCGATGAACCCGGCGGCACCACAACCTTGGCGTACACCGGCGACTTAGGGAATACGCATGTGCCGCTGCTCCATGAACCGGAAATTATCGCCGAACCGGTCGACACGCTGATCATCGAGTGCACCTACGGCAATAAAAATCACCGTCCAATAGCTGAAATCGCGGATCACCTGAAAGAAATCATTCGCGATGCCGTGCAAAACAAGCGCAAGATCATCATCCCGGCTTTCGCGCTGGGACGGACCCAGGAGCTTATCTATATCCTGCACAAACTCTATCATCAAGGCGAAATCCCGGTCATACCCATCTACCTCGATAGCCCGCTGGCGAGCGACATCACGAACGTCTATGCCAGCCACCAGGAAGATTTTGACCAGGACACTTGGACAGATTTCATCAGCCGCAATGAATCACCGTTTTCTTTCCAGAATCTGCGCACGCTCCAAACCGTTGAAGAGTCAAAAGCATTGGTTGCGGCGTCCGGTCCGTTCATGGTTATCGCCTCATCCGGCATGGCCGAAGGAGGGCGCATCGTAGACCATCTTGAACGCGGTGTGAGCGATCCCAATACAATTATCATGATAACCGGCTACCAGGCGGAGAATACCTTGGGCAGAAAATTGCAGGATGGCATCACACCCGTGCGCATTTACGACCGTACGTATGACGTCCGCGCACGCGTCGTGATCGTCGATGAGTTAAGCGCCCACGCGGATCAACGCGGACTCCTGGCATATGTTTCCCGAACAAAAAATCTGCAGAAAATTTTTCTCGTGCATTCCGAGCTGCCCCAGGCGATGGCGTTTAAAGAAATTCTCACACAACATTTTCCAGCCCTTGATATAACCATCCCCGCCGTCGGTCAAAGTTTTGAGGTATAAAAAAATTCAACCAACCGGAGTGGCAAATTTGAGGATGATTATGCTGGCGGGTAACGGCACCCGCCAAAGAACCCTTTCTTTCTGAAAGGGTTCTTGCAATTGCCTTGTTCAAAACAATCCCAACTTCTGAACCAACGGCTTGGCGTGCGCCCTAGAGCACCTTTTTCCCCTTGATGAACCGTAGCAAGATCATGATAATCGCGATGACAAGAAGAATGTGGATGAACCCGCCAATGGTGTAAGAACTGACTAAGCCGAGGAGCCAGAGGACGATTAAAACGACTGCAATGGTGGTGAGCATAAACTTACCTGGTTAAAATAAATACGGCTACCTGTTGCTTGCATGAGATTCAATATAATAAAAGTATAGCATAGTTTGATTACGTCGTCGATATTGTGAGGTGGGCCGGAATACAGAATATTATATCGATGCTCACGTCACCCCTTCTCTTAAGAGAGGTTGCCACATCCTCTACAACGCCCCGCCAGAAAAAATTGCCATATTAGACAATTTTGGTACACTTAATATAATTATAGATTAAATTGAATGTATGCCTCTGAAACAATTACGGGTCATAGAAAAAATTAAATTTCTTGTATCTAATAGTATGCTGTCAAAAAAACAAATAGTAGCGGAGGTGGAGGGAAATGCTGAAGAACATCGTCAGCTTAATCAAAGGCAGGAGAGAGAAGATGACGCCCGCGTTGACCACGCCCGGAAGGAACTTGATGAAGAAAATGAAGCGGCAAACTATGCCCATGCTCGTATATTCAAAGCATTAGTAATAAGCATTGCGATTAATTTTATTTTATTAGTAGCTTTTGCGCTGGCTTGGTATTTTCTTTTTTATAAATAGGAGAAAAAATATTGTGAACGATACAATGGGACAAATGACACTTGCTTAGAGTGCCAATAGACTCCCCTTCTCCAGAAAATACGTTCTCACATTCTACGATACCCCGTTTTCTAAATCCGGCCTGGTTGGACCGATTTTTTGGTGAGAAAATTTTGCTTGCGCCCGCAAAGCCGGCGAATGTGCATAACCGACTTCTGAAAATCGTGGTACAATTCATCCGTCGTTTAATTAATTACCAAACAGTACGTTTATGAAAAAATCCCTACTGTTCGTAGCTGTTATTTTTGCCGGCTCCTTAATTCTCAGTTTAACGGTTCGCGCTGCCACGACTATTTCGGTGCCGCCGGATACGCTGATCAAAGGCGAAAGTTTCCCCACAATTTACTACTACGCTTCCGACGGCGGAAGATACGTTTTCCCCAATGGCCAAACCTACGGCAGCTGGTTTTCCGATTACAATAAAGTCGTAACCATTTCGGACGCCGAGCTCGCGCAAATTCCCTTGGTGGGCAACATCACGTACCGCCCCGGCGTCAGAATGATCAAAATCCAGACGAGTCCGAAAGTTTACGTGGTGGAAAAAGGCGGCGTATTGAAGTGGGTGGAGAACGAAGATATCGCCAAAAAACTCTACGGCAACGATTGGAATCAAATGATTGATGACGTGCCGGACGTATTTTTTGTGAACTACAAGACAGAAGGTTCGGTGAAAGATTCGGTGGAATACCAGCCGACGACGGTCGCTTCCTCGGCACCAACCATCAACGACGACAAAGGCTTAATCAGGGGCGCGGGTGCTCCTGCGGCTGATACCACGGTCGGGAGTTCAACGACCATCCCGGCAACTCCGGCCACCCCGCATCCCGGCTCCGGCACGCCCGCAACTCCCGCGTCTCCAGCGCAGCCCGGCCAAGCGACCTCCACACCCCCCATGACCGATACGCCGACCTCAACACCGTCGGGCGCAATCCCCGCGACCCCGGCTACGCCCGCCACGCCATCGAGCGGCGGCGGGGGCGGTGCGGCCACGCCCGCAACGCCGGCCACACCCGCCACCCCACCATCAGGAGGAGCGGGTACCGTGCCAGGGCCGGATACGTTTCCGCCGATTATCACCAACGTTCAAGCGACGAGCACGGAAACAACGGCAACCATCACCTGGCAAACGAGCGAAATGTCAAATAGCGTCGTCATCTACGCACTCGCCTCGATCAGCACGGCCTCGACCACCGTCCGCCTGTCCAGCGCCGAGAACGTCCTCTCACATGCGATGACCCTGTCTGCTCTCAGCGCTTCCACAACGTACTACTATCTGGTTGTTTCAAGTGACGCCGCCGGGAATACGGCAACGAGCACGCAATCAAGTTTCGCCACACTGGCTCCGCCGCCACCCCCGCCTCCGCCCCCGCCGCAACAAGAGTACGTGCTCCATAAATTTTATGGCGAGGGCAGCTCGGTATTCTTCGGTTCAGCCATCGCCTACGCCGATGTCAACGGCGACGGCAGAGACGACGTCATCATCGGCTCTCCGTCATTGACGTCAAGCGCATACCGCTCGGGCAGCGTCTACGTCTACTCCGGCGCGGATTATAATTTACTGCACCGCTTTGACGGTGAAAATGCCAGTGACCGGCTGGGATTTCGCATCGCTGCCGGTGACGTAAACGGCGACGGCAAGGCCGATATCATCGCGACCGGAGCTAATAAAGTCTACATCTACTCCGGCGCGGATTACTCCCTGCTCCACCGCTTTGACAGCATCACTTCAGGCGATGGTTTTGGGTCCGCCATTGCCGCCGGCGATGTGAATGGTGACGGTAAAAAAGATATTGCGGTAACGGCGTTCACCGGCCAAACGAACGCCGTCATCAAAATATACGTCTACTCCGGCGCAGATTACTCCCTGCTGCATACGTTCGATGCATCGGTGATGAGCGGATGGTTCGGCGAAATAATCGCCTTCGGGAATATCAACGGCGACGGGAAAGCCGACCTCATCATCAGCGCGCGCAACCGGGGCGGCAGCGCTGGCGCCACCTGCTCAAACGGCGGGGCGACCTCGGATAGCGTGTACGTCTTTTCCGGCGCTGACTTTAGCCTCATCCGCCGCATCGACGATTCGACCACGGGCGAGAACTTTGGCGTTTCCCTCGCGTCAGCCGGGGATGTGAATGGTGATGGGTTAGACGACATCGTGGTCGGCGCCGCCACTGCGTCATGGACCGGGTGCGAGACGGGCAGTGTCTATGTCTACTCGGGGGCTACCGGCGAGCAACTGTACCGTTTTGACGGCAATGCCCCCCCGGAAACGTTTGGCGCCTCGGTGGCTTCAGCCGGCGATGTCAATCGCGACGGCAGGTCCGATATTATCATCGGCGCCCGCGACAAAGACATCAATACCTTCACCGATATGGGCAGCGCGTATATTTATTCCGGCGCTACCGGCATCGCGCTGTTTCAATTGAACGGCGAAGCGGCCAACGATCATTTTGGCGATGTCGTCCTGGGCGGCGCCAGCTTCGATAGCCTTGACAAGGCTGATGTTATGGTCGGTACGATGTTCGCGTCACCGGGCGGCACCCATTCAAAAGGAGGCGTCTACCTCTTCTCTCTGCCGTAAACAACCTCAAGAGATTGATTTACCCCATCTCCAAAAAACCGGCCCCAGCGGGCCGGTTTTTTTGTGTGTGCAAATACAATGTGAAAGTTATGGTATGATTGAAGAGTGAATATACTAACGATCGAAATAATTCGAAACAAATGACCTTATCGAACTACTTAGCGGAATTGTGGGGAATCACTATCGTAGTGGTTGCACTTACCCTGCTGATAAAACCAAAACTTCTGAAAAAGCTATTTGCCGAGGTGGAAAACGAAGCCACCATGTTTTTCTGGGGAGTGGTTACTTTCATCATCGGTGTCGCCATGGTACTGGCACATAATGTATGGGTGCCAGATTGGCGAGTCGCCATCACCATCCTGGGATGGCTTTCGATGTTCGAGGGATTAGATGTTCTATTCTTGCCGGAACGCATGAAAAAAAGGTGGTCAAAAATGGAAAACTGGCAATGGGTAACGATATTCATGTTTCTACTTATTGTTGGCTTGATACTCACCTACTTGGGATTTACCGCATAGCTTTTCAGTATGAGATGGAGTAGCTAGCACGGCAGGGTAAATCTTAAACGAACTGGCTTCCTTTCTTCAAAAAATCGGGTGTCGCGCGATCGGCCCCTATTTCAAAAATCCGGCCCAATGAGGCCGGATTTTTTGTACGGATGTGATGTTACAGTTGTTGATAGAGAGTCATAAAAATTTTCCGCTGCATAGCGGCGAAGGTCGGGCTCTCAATGATGACTCCCGTTTCATTGATGGCATCGCCGAATGCAACTTTGTCGGCGTAAATGGCCATGAGAATGTTCTCGCGCAGCAGATCGGATCCGGCCGGGACCACTTTATAGGAGCGATTCATGTTGGACGTTTTCTGCCAATCAGCAAGCGCATCGGTGATGACGAAGCGCTGAATATGATTGGTCGTCTGCCAATGCTGAAAATCGGTAACCAGGTGACGGCCCATCGCCGCAATTGCTTGCTGTGAACAGTAGCGGTAGTACGTGTCGCCGGATTTCAGCGTGTGCTGGATATCCTCGAGCACCCCGCGCATACCATTCCGGCCTTCCCAGAATCTCACCATCGGCCGACGGCCTTGGTGTTGGTGCATTGCTTTGAGTACCGGGAGCAACTTTTCATACTCCGCCTTCAATGTGCCAAAGATGAACTGTAACTTTTCCGGCGATTCGGCATGATAAAATTTTTGCCTCCCCTTCGGCGCCACCGTCACGAGGTTTTTCTTTCGTAAGCCGGAAAGGGCGGTGTAGACGGTAGGGCGATGGAGGCCGGTATCCCTGCCGAGGTGGGAAACTAGTAATGAGCCCCGTTCAAGCAACGAAAGGTACACTTGTGTTTCCTGCTGGGTTAAACCAAGGTTTCCCAACAATTCTACCGTGTCCATATAAAAGTGTAAAAATTAATTACAATAATGAAAAGTATACATTATCTGCTAAAAAAAGCAATTTTTAGCATTTTCACCATAAGAAAATTACACAAAAGTGTAAACTTGCTTGACGAATTTTACTATCAAGCTTAGATTAACATCCAGTTTGTTTACGCGGCTCTTTGACAATGGCGCCAAGACGCCACCTTTTGGGAGAAAACCATCTTGCCCCGCCCCTACCCCAAACCGCCCGAACCGGATGACCCGGAAGCCTAGAGGCCTTTCACGCGCGCCCCACCGACTTCGACGAGTCGTTGTGACTCGTCACGCTTCCCTCATGTTGTTCGCGCCATAGGCGCAAGGAGAAGTCATGCACCCCACGTCCGACTCCGTCCTGATGGGCGACCACATCGCCGTGAGCCAGCCTGCGGTCTGTGTCGAGTTCGACGCCGCCGGCAACCCCACCGCCACGCTCGACGAGGAGTTCGTCGCGGCCAACTGCGAGTGCTCCGGCTGCGAGAACAACACCGGCGACGACGGCATCTGCGGCAACGATTGGTAGTCTCCGTTCCTTCCCCACACGGTTTGCGCCCTCGGCGCAAGGAGAAATTATGCGTGACCGTCCGTCCGATTTCATCGCCTGTCTGAACCCCCGCCTCTCCGTGAGCCTGCCCGGTGTCCGTGTCGAGTTCGACGACGCCGGCAACCCCACCGCCACGCTCGACGAGGAGTTCGTCGCGGCCAACTGCGAGTGCTCCAGCTGCGAGAATAATCCCGGCGACGACGGCGTCTGCGGCAACGAGTGGTAGATACCGAGGAGAAAACTCCGATGACGGAGTTGCACTACAAGACGGCCCAACACTCGTACCTGTTCGAGTGGCCTGACGCGATCGTGGTCGTTTCCGGCCTGACGGGTTACATCGGCGCCTACCCTACCGGCACCTCCTCCCAGCTGAACGCGGTTTACCGTGATCCCTCGCAAATCACCCCGGCTTTTCGGGAGCGCTTCCCCGAGCTCTTCGAGCAGCTCGTGTTTCTGCCCGTCAACGTTGATGAGCGCCGCGTTGTCGCCGAGATCCTCCGGAAGTCCCGCTGCAAGCACAAGAAGCCGGCCTTTGTCCTGCAGCTCACCGAGCTGTGCAACCTGTACTGCAAGTACTGCTACCAGGAAAAGCATCCGAAGTTCATGTCGGCGGCAATGGCCGAGCGCGCCATCGCGTACATCTTGGGTCACGCGGATGCAGCGGACCATCTCACGGTCACCTACTTCGGCGGCGAACCGCTGCTCGCGTTCGAGCGCATCCGCCAGATCCACACGGCGGTTCTCTCCGCCCGGCCTTCCGCACGGTTCACGATCATCACCAACGGCACGCTGTTCGATGATGCCATGGCTTCTTTCTTCCAGTCGACCAAGAAGCTCGGCAGCGTTCAGCTCACCATTGACGGCGACCGTGTGCATCACGACGCCCTCCGGTGCCACCGCAACGGTACCGGCTCATACGACGAGATCCGGCGCGCCCTCCCCGCCTTGGCCCGGTCGTGCGAGAACCTCTCCGTTCGCGTCAACGTCACGGCCGACAACCGCGATTCGATTCCGAATCTGCTGTGCGACCTCGACGCGATTTCCACCCACCGCGGCCTCGAAAACATCCACGTGTATCTCGCGCGGGCCACTCCG
>JAQTQO010000068.1 GCA_028712155.1 Patescibacteria group bacterium
CTTCACACCCATCGAACGAAGTTTCAGCGTCGAAACCGTTTCCTCAATTTCCGCCGGGACATTGTAGACTTGCGGCAATAATTTCCCGCCCGACTTCACCACGTACTCGGCGGCGAGCGCCTGCGTTGCAAACGACATATCCATCACCGACGCCGGATGCCCGTGCGCGGCCGCCAGATTCACCAGCCGGCCTTCCGCGATCACGTAGATGCGGCGGCCGTCTTTCAGGGTGAACTCATCCACCTGCTCGCGCACCCCGCGACGCACCTGGGACGCCATTTTTTCCAGATCTTTCAGATTGATTTCCACGTCAAAGTGTCCCGAATTGCACACGATCGCGCCGTCCGGCATCAATGCGAAGTGCTCTTTGCGGATGACGTCGACGTCGCCGGTCAAGGTGCAGAACACTTCGCCGATCCTTGCCGCGGCCGCCATCGGCATCACGGAAAAGCCGTCCATCACCGCTTCAATGGCCTTGATCGGGTCGACTTCCGTCACCACGATTTTGGCGCCCATGCCGCGCGCCCGCATGGCAAAACCTTTGCCGCACCAGCCGTAGCCGGCGCACACCACATTTTTTCCGGCAAGTAAAACGTCAGTGGCGCGCACAATGCCGTCCACGGTGGACTGCCCCGTGCCGTAGCGGTTATCGAACAGATGTTTGGTCGCCGCGTCGTTGACCGCGATGATGGGAATCTTCAGCTTGCCGGACTTTTCCAGCGCCTTGAGCCGGATGACGCCGGTAGTGGTTTCTTCCATTGAACCCAAAATCGTTTTGGCGAGTTTGCGGCGGGCTTTGTGAATGAGGGAAATCAAATCCGCACCGTCATCCATGGTCACCTGCGGATCGGTATCCAGCACCGCGTTGAGATGTTTGTAATAGGTTTCCGTTTTCTCGCCCTTCACGGCGTACGTCGCAATGCCGTAGTGCTTGACCAATGCAGCGGCCGTATCATCCTGCGTGGACAAAGGATTGGACGCGCACAAAGAAACGTCGGCCCCGCCGGCTTGTAACGTGCGCGCGAGGTTAGCCGTCTCGGTGGTGACATGCAGGCACAGCCCCATGCGGATGCCGGCGAACGGTTTTTCTTTGGTGAACCGTTCCCGAATCGCCTGCAATACCGGCATGTCGCGGTCGGCCCACGCGATACGGCGTTTACCTTCGGCAGCGAGCTGAGGATTTTTCACGTGATATTTCATATATGCTTGAAACATGGAACATAAAATACGGAACACGACCGGTTACCGCGTGCTTCATGTTTTATGCTTCATGCTTAATTAATTGCTTTAATTTCTCCTCCAACGCTTCGACTTTGCCCCCGCAGGCGAAAAGATCATCACGCGAACACACCACCTGGTTTTTCCCGTCCTCGTTCAGGCCGACGATTACCGGTAGTATGGCCCCCTGCGCCCGCAAAAAATCGCGCAACGGTTCCGGAATCTGGTCGCGAAAATAATGTTCAACCGGAACCCCCAGATGGTCCACAGCGTTCTGCCAGCTCACCCGCACGTCGCCCATGACGTCGTGAGTAATCTCCAGCAACGGCTCCGGCTCGCGGCCAAACACTTTCCGCAAGCCGCTGTACATGCCGACCATCCGGCCGGATTCGGCGAAGTAAAGCAAATACAGCTTCCGCATAGTACCGCGAAATAAAAGCCGCACGCGACGGGCTAGGAATGCATCGCCGGCGGCGCCAACGGTCGGCGCGTACGAGCGGACGCAACGATTATACCCCAGCCAGCGATAATCGCAAGCGTAATTGTGGCTCCCAGCAGCAAATCCGGCACCCAATTTTTCGAGATAAGCAGCAGCTCGCCGTTCCACCCGTGATCCACGATACCGAATAACGACCCGCCCAGCAGCATGATCGTGAGCGTTCGGAGGTCGCCGGAATCAGGTTTTCTGCGCCGCATGAGCGCGGCAACCAGCGTCGCCACGACCGGTACGGAGTAGCACATAGATTTGGTTTTTTATGCAATGGTTTAATGGTTCGCCTGAATTAAGCGTAACCTTTTCTCGGCAATCGTCAACGGTGGCCGGTCCGGGGCGGCAGCGCCGCGCCGAAATCTTTCCGATACCGGCGTTGCAGCTGAACCCAGGTGAACCGGTGCGTCTGCGTGCCGTAGGCTTCCACGGTGTAGACGGCAACCAGACCCGCGAAGCGCGCGACGACGGGAAGCGGCCAGCGCTGCAGGAGGCCGCAGATGAGGCCGGCGCGGTAGGCATCGCCGGCGCCGGTGGGGTCCAGCGCCGATTTCGGTTTGGCTGGCGGCGCAATAACCGTCGTGCTCCCCTGCTGGATTTTTGACCCCTTGGGGCCGAGCGTCGTCACCACCAGCCCGGTTTTTCCCAACAGTTGCCGCATGGTCCAGCCCATTTTCTTGAGGGCGAGCGCCACTTCATAATCGTTGGCGACAAACCCGGCTGAACCGGTCACCGCCGACCGCAGCTGCGCGCCGGTCAGACTGGTGAGCTGCTGGCCGGGATCGAACAGGTATGGAACTCGCGCGCGCCGGTACACCGCCGGCAACTCAAGCATGTCAGCCAGGTTGCCCGGCGAAACGCACGCCAGCGCCGTGCGGCGGATGACCGCGGCCGCCGGGCGCAACCCGCCGCTGCGCATCGCGCCGAGATGAAAACCGGTAATTTGGTTGTCGTCGCTATCCGTGATGATGTACGCGGC
>JAQTQO010000041.1 GCA_028712155.1 Patescibacteria group bacterium
GGAATCACCATCTACAAACGCGACGGATCGGTATTACTCCATACCGATTGCTCGACCACAAAAGAAGCGGTGGTGAAAAATCGGGGCGCCAACCTCGTGGACGCCAACCTCGGGGACGCCAACCTCGGGGACGCCAACCTCAGGGGCGCCGACCTCAGGGACGCCAACCTCGGGGGCGCCGACCTCAGGGACGCCAACCTCGGGGGCGCCAACCTCGTGGACGCCGACCTCAGGGGCGCCAACCTCAGGGGCGCCAACCTCGTGGACGCCGACCTCAGGGGCGCCGACCTCAGGGGCGCCAACCTCGTGGACGCCGAAATGTTCCATGCGCTGTTTTTCGGCAGAGGTGGCACGACCAGAATCGCCAAGGAGCAATTGCCTGATTTTCTAAAAGCGCTGGGAATTGTCATGGAGGAATAACTTCTTGATTGTCTATGCAAGGTGATGTCTGGTACAACCCTATGACGCAAAAATTCGAACCATTTAAGTGGGAACAGAACCTTGAACCCGAACCGGTGGCCATCATCGCCGTAGTCGTGGCGATGGTGGTCGCGGCCGGGTTGCTGATAATTACTTTTTGGAAGTAAGCCATGACGAACTGCGTGCATTGCGGATGCGAACGCGAGGATACGTGCGTGCAGCACGGCCCATGGTGCCGGCGCTGTTACGGTCTGTTCTGCCCGAAGTGCGTCGGGGCGCCCACCGAGGCACCCGAGGATGATTGAGCACCTATGACTGGAGGGTTCACGATGGTGAAAAACGGTTTGCTGGAGTCCAAGCACCGGAAAAAAATGGGCGGGACGGTGTGGCTGTACATGAAGATTTTGTCCCTGATGGGGTTTTACCGCGATACGTTCAACGTCGAAAAGAAAGAAATTTGCGTATTGGTCTACCCGGCAACGGTGCAAAAAAGCCTTGACATCGACCAGGAAACGTTCCGCAGTTGGATGCAACTTTTGGAAATTGAGGGGTACATTTCAAGCCATTATTTGCAAGATAAAAATGCGTATGTCGTGTGTATTTCCAAGGCGCAAATCCGATTTTGAACCGTCCCGTTCGGGGTAGATATATAAGAAATTTTATTTAAATAAAATTTTATTTATAAATCGATCGGGGTGGGGTTCCAAGGGGTAGGGGACTGATAACTTGGGGGATAAAACCATGCAGCAAATAAAACTCAACAACGAAATTGCGATTAACCTTCCGACACTGATTGAAAGCCGGTTGCTCATCCAGGCAAATTCCGGAGGCGGCAAATCCTGGGCCATCCGCCGCATCATTGAACAGGCGTTCGGCAAGGTGCAAATCATTGTTTTGGACCCAGAGGGGGAATTCTCCAACCTCCGCAAGCAATTTGATTTTGTCTTAGCGGGCAAAGACGGAGAAACTCCGGCCGAACCTCGCAGTGCGGAAAAACTGGCCATCCGGTTGCTGGAACTAAAAGTGTCGGCCATCATCGACCTGTACGAACTTTTTCCCCAGGAACGCAAACATTTTGTCCGCTTGTTTCTAGACAGCATGATCAACTCGCCCAAAGACCTCCACCATGACGTGCTGGTGATTCTGGACGAGGCGCACCAGTTTTGCCCGGAACACGGCGACAGTGAGGCGGCGAGTTCCGTCATTGGTTTGACCACGCTTGGGCGCAAACGCGGGTTCTGCGCCATTCTGGCCACCCAACGTATTTCCAAACTGCATAAAGACGCGGCGGCCGAATGCAACAACAAGCTCATCGGTCGCGCGGGGCTGGATATTGACCGCAAACGGGCAGCGGAGGAAATCGGTTTTACCACTAAAGAAGATGTCCGATCGATCCGCGTGCTGGCGCCGGGTGAGTTCTACATGTTCGGTCCGGCCATTTCCAATGAAGTTATCAAGGCCAAGGTCGGCGAATTGGCAGTCCTGCCGCCGCGGCGCGGAACGAATGCGGCGGTTATGCCGCCGACACCGGCGATCCGAAAGATTCTCGGGCAACTGGCCGATCTGCCCAAGGAAGCGGAAGCCGAAGCGCGAACGATTGCCGATTACAAAAAGCAAGTCGCACAGCTGCGGCGCGATCTCACGTTGGCCAAAAGGACAAATCCGTCAGCCCCGGCGGTAAAAGTTGAGCGCATCGAGATTCCCGCAGTTGGTAAGCGCGCCCTGCAGGGAATCCAAGCGGCGGAGAGCAACATGCGGAAACTCGCCAAGGTCCTAAAAGATGGCACCGCGTTTATCGAATTGAGCGTGAAGAAGCTGACGGTGGAACTGGGAAAAGTCAATTCTTCGGGGAAACGTATTTACCATACCAACATGTTTCCCCATCCAAATAAATTAACTTTTCAATCCGTTTCATCAAATCCCGTATTGGCTAACAGTGGCGAACTCACAACCCCGGAACGCCGGATATTGAACGCGATCGCATGGTTTGAAAGCATCGGCATCAATGAACCGGAAAAAGCAGCGGTGGCATTCTTAGCCGGGTACAAATTCGGTTCCGGCGGGTTTAACAATCCCTGTGGGAGTTTGAGGACCAGGGGCATGATCGAATACCAGAACGGTTCCATCGTGATGACGGAAGCAGGCCGGTCATTCGCGCAAATCCCTGAGAATGCCCTGACCACGGAAACCCTGCACCAGAAAGTGATGAACATTTTACCCACTCCGGAGCAACGCATCTTGCAACCACTGTTGGAAACTTACCCCGAACCCATGACCACTGAGGAGCTCGCCGGGCGCAGCGGGTATCAGTTTGGTTCTGGCGGATTCAATAACCCCAAGGGTAAACTCCGGACCCTTGGGTTGATCGAATATCTCCCTGGGGGCCGGGTAGTGGCCCGTAAGATTTTGTTCATCGACTGATATGACCCTCGAATCCGAACTGCGGGAAAATGCGCGCCAGCCGTTCGAGCAACCCACAGATACCCACCCAATGCTGAAAATCATACTCGGCGCGCTGGTTGCGGGACTGATCGCACTGGTGGTACTGGGATGGAAGCTGCTGGGATGGTGGGGGGTTCTCGTAGCCTTTGCCTGCTGGTTTTTCGGCACCATCATTCTGTTCTTCGGGATACTGCTGTCCGTCTACGCCTGGGAAGAGGGCATCAAGGCATTCCGTAAGCTGTTTTAATCCGGTGGTCTGCTGCACTAGGGGTTATCGGGTGTGTACTCGACTGCCCCTGATGAGGCGGACGACACGTAAGGGTGGTGACGGCACTCACCCTGCTGGATACTTTCCCCCTTGCGGCGGGAGTCACCATTACCGCCGCGGTCTGCTGAAAATTGCTATGAAAAAATACTTCATCCCCGCAGAACTCGCTTACCATTTGGCAGAAGAAGCAACGGCGGAAGGTTTATTTGAAAGAAAAGGATACATCGGACTCTATAGCCACAATATGATGCGGACAGACTATTTTAAAAATCCGGTAATTTGTCCCACGAGATACGGATGGATTGCGGAACGGGGGAATATGCCGAGCTATTTGAAAAATGTGGTATTTGAGGAACCAAAGACGATATGATCCGCCTCGACTACAAACCGGAAATCTGCCACCACTGCGGTCAGACGATGACGTACCTACTACCCATCGACCGCGGCTCGGTCGAAATTCTGAAAGCCATCGCCACGAGAATCCGATGCAAGGGCGTCAACATCGTGCACCCCCGCAAGGAGATGGAAATTTCCACCGGGCAACTCGATTACGCGGCGATGGTGCAGGAGGGTTTACTGACATCCAACATGGTCGGGAATTTGAGCCGGCCGCGCTTCCACGGATTGATCGCTGCGGTGCGCGGCAACAAGGGCAGCTACTGCATGACCACCAAGGGCGCGGAATTTTTGCACGGTGCCCCGGTCCCGAAGTTTGCGGTCATTTCCAAGGCCAACGGCCACAATATCGGCTATTGGATGCCGGAGCGTTATCAGGTGACCATCCGCGACTTCCGCCCGGACCACGAATTTTGGACTGGAATAAATTTTAGCGTCATCGAGGGCCGCATCGTCGAGGACGTCGTGCCGGCCCGGCCCCGGCTGCTGGTGCCGCAGCTGCAGCAACGCATGCTATGAAAAAACTCTTCTTCCTCATCGCCGTCGTGTTGCTGGCGGGGTGTACGAAAGTAACTCCAGAATGGACAAAAAATGGTTCGTTAGTATGTCCACAGGGATATGAATCTACTTTTAATGCAGGCGAACCACAAAGATGTAAAAAACACGAACATGTTGAAACGACACCAACTCCGACACAAATTCCTACTTCAACCCCTACTCAAACACCAAAACCGATGCCAAAATCGACACCTAAAATTACCTGTGAAAGTGCTTACCTCAATGATTGGCTTGGGCGCCCGCTAAAAAAATATGAAGAAGTTGATTGTAGGAATCTTTCATGGCCAATCTGTTACTGCGGAACTAGGGAATTTTCTGTGCAACCGCGCGTGGAAAAGAAAGACTCTTACAAAGATGAAGTCAGAGAATACACGGCGTTACAGAATGTCATAGATTTTTCCCTGAAATAATATGCGCCCCTTCCACCTGCTGTACACTTGGCGATACTTCAAGGATCGCGTGACTCTGCGGCAGTTGGTGTTCAAGAACCTGCGGACGCTGTGGTATCTCTTAAAGAAAAATTATTACTCATTGAAGGGAAAATAGTATGGAACGGGGATATTGGGGGATTGGATTGTTTGAGCCAAAAACAAAAGACAACCTCGGAACACTTTGGCGTTCTGCTCAAAATTTTGGTGCTGATTTTATTTTTACGATTGGTGAACGATATAAAAAACAACGTACCGACACGACATTCGCAGAACGGCATATTCCTCTTTACAATTACAAAACTTGGGAGGATTTTATTTCCCATATACCAAGCGGATGTCAGGTAGTTTGTATTGAACAAACTGACGGAGCTAAAGATATAAAAAATTCCTGCCATCCAGAGAGAGCCATCTATGTTTTGGGAGCAGAAGACTACGGAATACCCGACGAACTGATGAGGGGTTACCAGAAAGTTTTTATCAATACCCCAATGTGTTTGAATGTCGCCGTTGCTGGTTCAATTGTTATGTACGATAGAAGTATAAAATAATCTTACTAACCCTATGCAACCCCAGGACAACATCATTGCGGAGAGTATCGAACATACAAGAATCCGCTACACGCTTAGCGATATTGTTCAGCGTGGGTTGGTAGGAACGACTCATCAATTTTCTGGTAAAGGAATGAAAGAATTGATTGATTATGTTGTTTCTGTTTACGCCGCCGGGGAACAGGCGGGGCTGAAACGGGCGTTGGAGAAAGTGCCAACAGATTTTCACGCAGAATTTTGTGCAAAAAGTGGAGAACAATTTGAGAAATGTCCTGCCTGTATGCTAGAGGATATTACAGTCGCCATCTCAAAACTAATCCATCCCCCATCCGTGATCGGGGAATAACCATCGTGCCCAACATTGGATGAAATAATCGTATGAAACTAGAACAGCAAGTTTGCGATCTTAAACTGGCGAAGCGGCTGAAGGAACTTGGTGTGCCGCAGGAGAGTTTGTTCTGGTGGAGGACAACAAAAAATGACCCCAGCGATGTCTTGATACTCGATATGCGAGATGCTCATTCAAGATATTTTGATTATGTTTCCGCCTTCACGGTCGCGGAGTTAGAAGACCTAATGGGAAAAAATGGTATAGAAAAAGCGTATATTATGGGGTATGGAAATTCACTGACCACGGCTATTGCGACGCCCACAAGCAGGAGCATTCCGCGATCATCGCGCGACATGTGCGCAGTGACCGGCCGGTAGTCGGCAACACCACGGACGCATGCGGTCCGCGCTGCGACCATCCGCGGGTATCGCTGCGGTATGCCGGCGATAATACGCTGGAAGGTGTCATTACCATGGGTGAGATCCGGTGCGAATTCACCTGCCCCAACACCCTTGAGAAAACGGAATTGGCGATCAACAGCGTGCTGGCGGCGGTGTTCGAGCGGCATTGGCGGAGTCATTGATATGACTCGGATCCGGCCGACCGTGCCCACGACGAGCCGGTTTCACCACCGTGAGCACCGCAGCAAAAGGGGTCGGCGGAAAGACCACAAATACCGTAAGTATGAAAACCACGACGTGCGGGAAATACTCGAAGCGCTGCGAGCGCAAGAGATCCGGGAGGAGATCGCGGCTGTTCACTATATCTACCGTCATCCCTAAGTCTATTTACGGGATTCCAGTTATCAACAATGGTGTCGGTTTTGAGATAACGGAAAAGAATTGTATGGCGGTAATCAACGCCATGAAAAAGACGCGAAAAAGACTTGAAACGGGAAGTTATGGACCAGACATGGTTATCATCGATAAAAAGACGTATAAAAAAATCCGAAAAATGTATGGAGGCACCGTCAGTGACCATGTGTAAAAGTTGTGAGCGGAAGCATTCGGACCGGATTCTGTGCGATGATTGTTTTAACGAGATCCTCGAGATGGAGTATCAGCGCGGTTATGAAAACGGACAGAAAGCATTAACCCAAGCAAACCTATGCCAGCCAAAAAGGGCAACCAGTACAATTTGAAATTCAAGACGCCGGCGGAACGGCAAGCACTGTGCCATGCGTGGTGCAACCACCTGGCGGAGGGATTTTCAAAAGAGAGTTTCCCGCAGTGCGACCCGCAGACGTTTCGCAGTTACGTCGAGAAATTCCCGAAAGACTTTGACACCCAAAAGATCGAGGCGGCGGAGCGTTCGGGGCAACTGGTATGGGAAAAGATTGCGATGAGCCTGGCGCTGGGCGCGAAAGGCAATGCCGCGGTCCTGATCGCCACGATGAAGAACCGCTTTGGCTGGCGCGATAAGGTGGACATCACCTCGAACGGAAAGACCCTCCACACGATTGAGCAAAAGACCCGGCAGATTGCCGAGGGCATCGCCAAACACCCGCATGTTCAATTACCACAATCCGCAGACGTGGGAGCTGGTGCGCAGCCGGTATAAGCTCGCGGACGGACAACCGTTCGAGATGACCGACGGCCAGAACCTGATCTTTGACTGCATATTCTGCCGGCTTTTTCCCCGCGTTGAAGCCATTACCCTGACGCAGTACGGCAAGAGCCACACCGCTGCCGTTGCCTTGGTGGAACGCTGCTCGAATTTCGCGGAACGCTGGTGCATCGTGGCCGGGAGCGACAAAAAGGCCAAGATCATCATGGGGTACGCGATCCAGCATATCTTTGACAACGAGTACACGGCGGCCAAGTTTGAAACGGAAGGCGAATCCCGCAAGCGGATCCAGCGTGAGCGGTCCAAAAACCGCATCAACTTCCGGCTGGCTGACGGTAGGCTGGGGGAACTGTTCATCGTGTCAGCCCAAGGCCAGCGCCGGACCAACGTGCTGGATGCCATCATGGGCTTTGGTTCGCCCAATATCGTGGTGGATGAGAGCTCGCTGATCGACGACATCATCTACGCCGGCATCAAACGGATGCTCGGCGGCAGCAATGACACGTTCCTGCTTGAGCTGGGCAACCCTTTCTACCGCAACCACTTCCTGCGTACCTGGCGGTCGGAGAAATACTACAAGATTTTCATTGACTGGCAGCAGGCGCTGCAGGAGGGGCGTATCACCAAGGAGCGGGTGGAGGAAGCGCGGGCTGAAGCGATGTTTGACGTGCTCTACGAGTGCCAGTTCCCGCCGGAGGAGGCGCTGGACAAGTACGGGTATCGTTCCCTGATTTTGGAAAAGGACCTTGACCGGTCGTACCGCAAGCAGGTCATGCCGATCGGACGGCTGCGGTTGGGCGTAGACCCGGCCGGCGAGGGGCAGAACTATTCGGTCATTGTCCTGCGGGGCAGCAATGCGGCAAAGATACTCTACCGGGAGCATGAGCCGGATACCACGGTGGTGGCTGCCAAAGCCGTGGGCTTCATCCGGGATTTTGGCGTCAAGGGCGAGGATGTGGCCATCGACAAAGTCGGACTCGGCAAGGGCGTTTATGACATGGTGGCCAATACCAAGGAGGGCAGGAACTGCGTCGGCGTGGCCGCCGGCGAAACCGCGACGCTCACCCCGGTAGGCAAGACGCGGTATTTCAACAAACGGGCGGAGATGTACGACAACACCCGTGCCTGGCTGCGGGTATCGGAGATCGAACGCAACGACGGCTGGGAAGACCTACTGGACGTGCGGTACAAAATCCGCAGCGACCGGATGATGCAGATCCAGCCCAAGGAGGAAATGCGCAAAGAGGGCAAGGAGAGTCCGGACTGCGGCGATGCGCTCTCCCTGACGTTCTATACCCCGGAGGGCGCTAACGATATCCCGCCCCCGCCGCCGAATGATTACCGGGAATTGTACCCAGGGGTGGGAGGCTAGCGTATGCCCGACCAGTGTCCGCGCTGCAAAAATGAACTGACCGAAGACTGCAAGGTCCACGGCGGATGGTGTGCAAAGTGCGGCGGCCAATTCTGCCCGCGCTGCGTCGGCATGCCAGAAAAACCGCCGCCGGATCCGAACGATTGGCATGAAATGTACCTCGGTATCGGGGGCTAACACTTATCCCCATGGCCACCCTTGACAAACGCAATGGTATACTCATATCGAGAAAGCGCGAACGTCGCCGTTTGCGCCGGCAGCGCATCCTCGCGACCCGGTCGAAAGACAAACCGCTGCCACGTTACATCCCCGCGATGATGGCGCGGCCGAAATGGCAGAACAATTTACGCACGGCATGGCGAGCGTTTATTCGCCGTCTTACCCCTTGGAGGGATGGCCACACCAACGAACCAGCACCCAACGATTGACGCCGAAACGATCAAAAAACTGGCTGTCCAAGCCCAGCTTGAGCACGCCGCTGCGTTAAAATTCCGTCAACCCCGCATCGCCGACTGGCGTGCCAACGAAGAACTCTACTACAACAAAAAAGTACCCAGCCTCAAAGGGCGCCACAATGTCAACCTGCCGATCATGGTCGGGTTCGTGGACGCCCTTTTATCGCGCATTGACACGCCGCCGAGCCTGCAATTCAAGCACACCGAGGAAGCCGACCTGATGCTGGCGCAAAAGGTCACGGCCTGCTGGGCCCTGGATTCATCACCCAACCACGGCAACTGGGGCTGGAAAGACCTGCTCGCCAAGAAGCTCGCCATTTTCACCGGCCGCGGCATTTTCAAATACTACGCGGACAGTTCGGACGGGCAGTATCGTTCGCATCTCGACATTTGCGATACCTACGATTTCCTCATTGACCCCAACGCCGGCGGGGAAAGCGAGGAGCATGCCCGTTACCTTGGACTCGATAACATTTTTTTAGATAAAGCGCAGTTGAATTCCCCGTACTACCTGCAAACAGCGGTGGCCGAGATCATCAAAAATACCGACGAACGCCAATCCGCAGCAGGTGATACCCAACGGGAAAAAGAGGGCCGGTTGGCGCTGCTGGGGCTGTCCCTCGACGAGTACCGTCGCCGGAGCGGAGTGTTCCAATTCACCGAATGGTTTACGACCTACGAGGGAAAACGCTGGTACCTGGTGATGGACATGGACGGCGGGCAGGTCATTCGCGCCGTACCGTTGACGGTGCAATTTGAAAAGATTAATCCGGAAACCAAGGACGCATATTGGCCGTTTGCATCCTTTGCGCCCAAGCCCGACAAGTTTGTCTACTGGAACCCCGCACCGGCCGATGACGTGCGCGAGATCAACATTTCGCTCAACATCACCATCAACCAGGCGCTGGATAACCGCCAGAAAGTCAATTTCAACCAGCGCGCCTACGATGCGCGGGTGTTCCGCAGCCCGCAGCTGCTCAAGTGGATGCCGGATGGCCTGGTCCCGGCGGTCAGCGACAACGGCAATATCCAGACCGCGATCTATGAATTCAAGACCAACGAGTTCACCGGCACGTTCAACCTGCTTGAGTTCTTCGAGAATTTCATCGGCCGCATGACCGGGGTGACGCCGGGCGTCCAAGGCCAGGGACAGGAGGATAAGGTCGGCATCTACCTGGGCAACCTCGATGCCTCGGCGGAGCGGTTCGGCTTGGTGAACAAGTCCTACAGCAACATGTACGTCAAGCTCGGGCAGCTCTACCTCAACGGGCTCTACGACCACCTGACCGAGGAGCGGGCGGTGCGCCGGATCGGGGAGAAAGGCATCGAATGGGAGGATAAGATTTCCAAAGCAGAACTCGCGGACAAGGAATTTGACATCATCATCAGCGGCAGCCGGACCGAGCAGCAGGAGCAGGAACTCAAGAAAACCCGCCAGTCCGAGTGGCTCGCGCGCAACGCCAACAACCCGCGGCTCAATCCGCGTTTTCTGGACAAACTCGGCATGCAGGCAGCCGATTTCAGCGACGACCAGATCGCGGAGGCAACGACCTTGGATGGCGGCAATAACGCCGAGATCCTGGCTGAAGCCGCCGGCGAGAACCAGAAACTGTTT
>JAQTQO010000042.1 GCA_028712155.1 Patescibacteria group bacterium
GACACCGGCAACTTGCTGGGATGGCTGAAAGCCAACGTCGAGTTCGCCCTGCGCGATCCAAAAATCGGGCCCACTTTCCAGCAGGAATTCCACCACCAGATCCGCCACCACCAGCAACGCACCAAGTAATTTCACATCTTTTCTTTCCCATGGCCGCACGCATGCTTTGGAAAAAACTCGGCGCTTTCCGCCGCTTCCTCCTGCTGATCGCAGTCATCTTCCCGCTGGCCGGATTCCGCTGCACGCTCATGCCCCAAAGCGTCCGGCAGCTGCTGCAGCCGGTGACGCTGAACTATTGGCGGGTGTGGGACAGCCCGGGTGATTTTTCGGATATCATCGCCGCCTACCAGTCCGTCCACCCCAACATCACCATTAACATCCGGACGTTGCGCTACGAAGAGTTCGCTGACCAGCTCCTGCGCGCCTATGCCCACGGGACCGCCCCGGACCTGATGTCGCTCAACGTCAGCTGGCTGCGCTACTACGCCCTCCGGGAAGGATTCATCCAGCCCATGCCGGGGTCGGTCACCATGGCCTACCAGCGCACGCAGCGGTCGCTCGGCATCAAGGAAGAAACCATCGTCGAACAGCGGACCCAGCCGACGCTCACGCTGGGCAATCTCCAATCGCAGTACCTCGACACGGTGGTGCGCGACGTGGTGTTCGGCGGAAAAATCTGGGGGCTGCCGCTGTCGGTGGATACCCTAGTGCTCTTCTATAACCGCGAGCTCTTCAACGCCGCCGGTATCCCGCTGCCGCCGGCCAGTTGGGAAGAGTTTCAGAGCGACGTCACCAAACTCACGTACCGCGACGCCAAAGGCAACATCCTGCAGTCGGGCGTGGCGTTGGGCACCGGCAACAACGTCCGCCGCGGTCTGGACGTCCTGGCCCTGCTGATGCTGCAGAACGGCACGGCGATTATGGCCCCCAACGGCGCCGTCCAGTTCCACATCGGCCCCCAAGGCAAGGACGTTTACCACCCGGGCGTAGAGGCGCTGCGTTTCTACACCGACTACGCCAATCCCACCAAGCAGGTCTACAGCTGGAACGCGACGCGTCCGGATTCCATAACGGCGTTCGCCTCCAACCAGGCCGCGATGACGTTCGGCTACAGCTTCGATCTGGCGGAGATCAAGGCGGCCAGTAAAGGGCGGCTCAACTACGGCATCGTCCCCGTTCCCCAGCTGGCCGGAGCCAACGTCAACGTCGCCAGCTACTGGGTGGAAACGGTTTCCAGCCGCACCGCACACCCCAACGAATCCTGGGATTTCATCCTGTTCGCCGCGCGCGCCGAGAACGTCCGCGGTTATCTGAGCAAAACCGGCAAGCCGACCGCCCTGCGTGCGCTCGTCAGCGAACAGATCGGAACCGACGCCCTCAACCCGTTCGCCACGCAATTATTGACGGCCCGGAGCTGGTACTACGGGTACGACGCCGCCACGGCCGAGTCCGCCCTGCGCCAGCTCATCGATAATGTGCTGGGCGGCGCCGAGCCACTCCAGGCCGAACAACTCGCCGCCCGGCAGATCGAACAAACGGCGCGCTAACGGCCCAAGGTATGCATCTCCCCTGGAAACACCAACCACCGATGCGTCTTCTCCTGGCCGCCGCACTCCTCACGGTCGCGGCGGTTGCTGGATGGCCGCAATCAGCCGCCGCCAAAAAAGGGTGCTGCTACAACACGACGGACGCCAGCCAGTACGTCGAGTACGCCGATAGCAACCGGGGATGGCAGGAATGCATGAAAATCATCCAGGAAAAAGATCGAGCTGCCGGCGGGACATCCGGGTGGGGCTGGAAACTCATCGAAGACGACCAGGAGTGCGTCATGCAGGGCGCGGAAAGGTCAAGCTGGGTGAGCTCCATCCTCTGTCCCGGGAAAGCTACCACTGATGACTGTGAGATCATCCCCCGCGACTGCCGCGTCGGAGGCGGCAGTGGCTGCGACATCAACGACCTTCTCACGGTGGTCGCAAATATCGCCAAGCTCATGCTCGGATTGCTGGGCAGCGCGGCGTTTGCCATGTTTGTGTACGGCGGACTCGTCTGGCTGATGGCCGCCGGCAATCAGGAACGGGTTAACAAGGGACGGCAAATTATCACGAATGCTTCACTCGGCATCCTCGTGGTGCTGGTATCGTATACCGCCATCAACCTGCTCGTGTCCGCGCTAACGGCCGGCCGCGGCGGCATTGGCAGCATCGCCAACATTTTCAGCAACCAGTGGAACAAGGGTCCGTAAGGGAAGAACCCGAAATTTCGGCATCTGCAATATGTTCGCTCCTTGTGGATAACTAATTAAAAATTTTGTTGACAGTAAGGGGAAAAATTTGTATAATTACATTTGAGTTTCCTTAGATTTTTGCTTCGTTTAGAGCAAAAAACAAACATCGTGCCGACTTGCAAATACTGCAAATCGCCACGGTGGATAAGAGAGGGGGTGAAACAATGAAAAAAATTACAGCCATCGTTTCCACGGCAGCGGGGCTATTCGCCGCACTGCCAGCATTCGCCCAATTGCCGAGAACTGTTAACCAGGGATTAGCATACAGCACGATCGTCGGCTGGGGCACTCAGGATCTCCGCACCACCATCATGCTCGTGATTAACATTATCATGGGCTTCCTGGGCATCATCGCAGTCATCATCGTCCTCACCGGTGGGTTCAAGTGGATGACCGCCGGCGGTAATGAGGAGAAAGTCGCCGAAGCCAAGAAGCTGATCATCGCCGGCGTTATCGGTTTAGCGATCATCTTCGGGGCGTACGCCATCGCGTCGTTTGTCATCCAGCAGCTCGCAACCGCGACCGGCGCCTAGTACGATTCAGTTGTTATTCAGAGAGGCCCTGCTCCTGCAGGGCCTCTCTTCGGTTATTTGGGGGTTGGAATCACCGGGGGCAAGGTGGTACAATGAGGTCAAGATTATCCGGGCGCTCACACACCATTTCCCCGCCGTCCCGAGCGTCTGAACGACCCCCGGTATGCCGGTTTTCCCCCACGCCAAAACCATCCGTACGCCGCGCGGCATTGCCCGCTGCGGTTGGTTGACGCGGACCATTGCGGCAGGCCTGTGGGGCATGACGGCGATCGCCGCCCGCGCCCAAACGGGCGACAACTACGGCGCCGACCCGACGTGCCAGGCCGCCACGGGCGCCCCGTGCGTCAACGTCGAACCCTCCAAATTTATCGGCAGCATCATCAACTGGGGGTTCGGCTTGCTGGGATTTGTCTTCCTGATGCTCATCATTTGGGGCGGCGTTTCCTGGATGACCGCCGGCGGCAACGAAGAAAAGGTGAGCAAAGCCAAGCATCAAATTAACGCGGCCATCGCCGGTCTGGTGGTGGTGTTCATCTCCTACGCCCTGGCGGACGCCATCGTCCTGATGCTGTCGGGCGCCACCGGCACGTAAACCCCGGATAACTTCCTATGCTGCACCTGCGGATACCTCGCTTCCGTTCCATCCAACTGATGACGCTCACCGGCGCCTGCATGCCCGCGATCGCGCACGCCCAGATGGGCAGGATCATGCACGGCGCACTCCTGAATACCGCCAAAGTCATCGGTTTCGGCGATAGTCCGAAATCATTCATCCAAATCCTGGGTGCCTATACCCAGGGTGTCATTGCTTTCCTCGGGTTGGTATTTTTGGTGCTGGTCATCTGGGGCGGATTCAAATGGATGACCGCAGCCGGCAATGAAACTCAGGTGGAAGCGGCAAAAAAAATAGTACGCAACGCGACGATCGGATTGGCGATTATCCTGCTCGCGCGCATCATCACTTCGCTGTTTTTGGAAATCATCAAACCGGCCGTCATCTAACCGCCAACCAGCATGCAGCTACTGCCGCACATGAATCACCAACGACTCCTTAACGGCTGCCGGCCTCGGGCGGGCTGGTGCTTTAGACTGTACCGCCAGTTGCTGCTGTGGTTTTTGGCGGCGGTTGGAATATTTTACGGCGTTTCCGCGCACGCGGAATGCAAAGAGAAGCAACTTTTCTCGCAAATTGATTGCTTCGTTAATGAATCAGGAATCCTCCCCGGAAAACCGAAAAGCCCCCAGGAAGCAATCGGTACGGTCCTCACCTCGCTGTTCAGCCTGCTGGGCGTCGTTTTTCTCGTGCTCATCATCTACGGCGGGTTCCTCTGGATGACCGCGCGCGGCAATGAGTCGCAAATCGAAAAAGCAAAAAAAATCATCACCTCGGCGAGTATCGGGCTGGGCGTGGTCCTTGGTTCCTACCTCATCACGCTCATTGTCGTGCAGCTCTTAATTTCCCAAACGGTCAAGACCCCCTAGCGCATTCTCCCTATGCGACGCCACTGCCTCACCCGTTTCGCCCCGTTCGCGATGCTCACCGCGCTCCTCCCGCGCGTCGCCAGCGCCCAGGATATGATGGGCCGGCTGGTGAACGCCGCTTGCAACTACGGCCCCTTCGCCTGCCCGGATAATACCGCCGGCGGCGGCTTGCGCCGCGCGGCCGGCCTCGTCGGGCTGGTGCTCGGCGCGCTCCTGGCGTTCCTCGGCGTGGTGTTCATGCTCCTGATGATCATGGCCGGGTGGCGCTGGATGATGGCCCGCGGCAACGAAGCGGAGGTTACCAAGGCCCAGGAAACGATCAAGAGCGCCGCCATCGGGCTGCTGGTCGTGCTGCTCGCCTATGCCCTGGTGACCTTTGCGAGCGCTATTATCACGCAGAGCGGCCTGATTAAAACGTAACCCTTGGTCCCATGCCCCGTTCTCTCACCCGTCGCGTTGCCCGCGTGGCGAGCCTCACCGCCCTGCTGATTGCCCCGCTGGCCGCATTCGCCCAGGATATCCCGCGACCGTTCGGCAACGATAGCCTGGTCGGCACGCTCGCCAACTCCGCCGGCTATGAAACCAGCGAACGCGATGCGACATTTTTCGCCGAAGCCCTCGGCTCGGTGACGTTCGCGCTGCTGTCGTTCACCGGCCTGCTGTTCACCATCCTCATCCTCTACGGCGGCTACCGCTGGATGCTGGCGCGCGGCAACGAGTCGGAAATCGACAAGGCAAAGTCCATCATCCGCAGCGCCATCATCGGCCTGATCGTGACGCTCGCCTCGTACTCGGTCTGGCTGACCATCACGTACTTCATTTAAAAAAATTGGATGCGGGTATGCTCCGGCGCGCCCGCCACCACATCGACTATGCAAAAAACGCGTGCCCGCAACTTCCGGCGGTATCGGAAAATGAGCCGGCTCTCCTCGGCGATTTCCGTCGCACCCTGGGTTGCCGGTGTGATCCTCGGGCATCCGGCCGCAGCGCAGCTCTCCGGCAGCGGACAACCAGGAACCCGCCGCAGCCTCATCAGCGGCGGACTGGGCGATCGTATGCGGCAGATAGCGGGAGCTTGGGCAACGAACGCCGGCCTGCAGGACGTCCCGTTGAGCTACGCGGTCGCCCGCGTCATCATGATGTTTCTGTCGCTGCTGGGAATCATCTTTGTCGGCCTGATTACCTTTGCCGGCTACCACTGGTTAACCGCGCGCGGCAATGAGGAAAAGGTCCGCAAGGCCCAAGATACCATAAAGCAGGCCACCTGGGGGCTCATCGTCGTCCTGGCCGCTTACTCGATCTCCTACTTCCTCCTCCGCTACCTGCTCGGGGAAATGGGCGGCACGGCACCGCGGACCATCACCGGCGGCGGAGGATAGCGAGATATCGGAAGAAAAAAAATTTCTCGGTAAAAAGGAAAAACGGCGCTGGAGCCCGAAAGCTTAGCGCCGTTTTCCAATGTACAGATCGGTCGACTATGATTTGAAGCCGACCCAGGTGGGAATGCCATCGTAGGCACTCTGGGAGAACGCGTGCGTGTACACGGTGCTCTCC
This sequence comes from Patescibacteria group bacterium, assembly GCA_028712155.1. Classification (GTDB taxonomy): domain Bacteria; phylum Patescibacteriota; class Patescibacteriia; order Buchananbacterales; family GWA2-38-13; genus VMFR01. The sequence continues at coordinate 5,854 of JAQTQO010000042.1, forward strand.
GCCCCGTATCCGGTCTGCCGCACGAAAACGGCAGTGTAACGGACCCCCTCGCGCAGAGGGGCGTTAACGCTTTTCCCCGCCGGGACCATCACCGAGACGTGCTGGACGTTACTGCCGGTAGGGTAGATCCGGCAGACCACGTCGAAGTCCAAATAATTGGACAACACCGCCTGGACCATCTTCCTCTGCGGACGGGCAGCGTGGATGGTAGAGGACAGGGCGTTCACCCGCTCCTGGGCGTCTTTGACCTTATCAGGCGTATCGGCCTGATCGAAGGCTTTCAACGACCGGTCGAGGTGGCGATTAAAGATTATCTCCCTCTGGCCATCGGCGATCTCCTGCGAGTTCTCTCTCGACGTCCAGTGGTAAACTTCCATCCCCTCAATATTGTCGCTGTTCTCGATCAGGTAGCTCGACGACGAGCGACAGCCGACGAAGACGACGGCGACGAGGACGGCGGCGATGGCGACGATGGCGTTCCGGAACATGGAAATTCCTCTCTGCCAGCAACTCTGGCCTACGGTATTCTGTTGGAAAGTCCGACGTTAAGCCCCCTTTTTGGCCCTAGATAACTAGGAAAAAACCACCATGGTTTTTAGCTTAATAGTGTATAATACCATATAATCAAATACTTGTCAACACCATATCCCATGCCCTAAACGGCAGAATTACGTGCAACTTGAGGATTAATATAATATAATGGGATTACTCCCCACTGCTATGTTTACTATCACCGGCGCCAAGCTCGCCCAGTTCTCGTCGGATGTCCGAGAGTCCTCCGGGCCGCTGTGGACGGAAATCAAGAACCAGTACAAACCATTCGACCTGTTTTTCGGCAAAGCGAGCGACCCGCGGGTCATCGCCGCGCTGGCAATCAAGGGATTCATGTCGCTGCTGGGGATCATTTTCTTATGCATGGTAGTGTACGCCGGAGTGATCTGGATGACCGCGGCTGGCGAGGAGGAAAAAATCCGCAAAGCGAAATCTACCCTGATGACGGGGTCCATTGGGATACTGATAATTTTCAGCGCCTACATGATCGCAAGCTTTATCATTACCGCGTTCGGCTGCGCGACGTCTTCTGCCGGTGAGTGGTGCCTCTTCTTCAACAATTTGACGTTCTAGGCTTGGCCGCAAACGAATGGCACCCCGCGACTGCGGGGTGTTTTTGTTCACGCCGGCGCGCTACAATGTACCCATAGCCAAACGGCGACTATGATAACGCAACCAAAGGATGCCCGCGGGAACGACCGCCGCGCGATGTACGCGCTGATTTTTGCCTGCCTGATCTACGTGGCGCTGTTTTCGGCGATCGCCGCCTGGAAATTTTTTAATTTCCGCTACAACGCCATCGACCTGGCCATTTTTACCCAGGCGGTCTCCCGCACCGCGGCCGGCGATTGGTTCGGCCTCTCTATCCATCCCCCGTCGTACCTCGGCGACCACTTCAGCCCCGCGCTCGCCCTGCTGGCCATTCCGTTCCGCGTGTTCCCCCACCCCCTCACCCTGCTGATCGCGCTGCAAATCGCCCTCGCGGCCGGAGCCTGGCCGGTCTACCGTCTGGCCCGCGGGTGGTTTTCACCGGCCGCGAGCCTGGCGCTGGGTGTTGCCTATCTGATTTCTCCGTTCACGCAGAACCTCTCCCTGTTCGAGTTCCATTTCATCGCGTTTGCCGTCCCGCTGGTGCTCTCCGCGGCCGCCGCGTACCAGCGAAAAAATTTCCGCAGTTTTTTCATCTGGAGCGCTTTGGCCCTGCTCATCCGCGAGGACGCCGCGCTCATCATCGGAGCGTTCGCGCTGCTTTCCTGGCTGGAGCGGCGGCCGCGCCGGTGGGTGGTAACTCCCCTGGCCATGGCGGTGGTGTGGATGCCGCTGGCATTCCTCATCATCCACAGCGCCTCGGTGACCGGAAACTACAAGTACGGCATCTACTATGCCTGGCTTTGGCCGGCGATTTTTTCCGCGCCGTGGAGCGTCCTGGGACACTTCCTGCAGATCGGCAATTTTGAAATGATCGCGGGCATGCTGCTGCCGTTCGCTTTCCTGCCGCTGCTGGCCCCGGCCGCGCTCATCCTGGCGGTCGCGCCGCTCGCGCAAATACTTTTGGGCGCACCCGGCGGCGGCGACCTTATCCTGAAAACCCAGTACATCGCCCTGTTTTTGCCGGCGCTGTGGATTTCCTTCTGCCGCACGCTGGGAAATTTCCAGGCACGCCCGCAGCAACGGCCGCGGTGGCTCAAAATATTTTTCACCGACCCGCGCCTGGGCGTGCTGCTGCTGGCCGTGGCGGTAGGCTACGCCAGCCTGACGCTCGGGCCGCTGCCGGGCACGGTCGGGAAAATCCTGGCCCAGGGTTGGCAGCCGGAGGGAAACCGCTGGCAGATGGAATTGGTTGCCCGCATTCCGCCGAATGCGCCGGCCGCAGCCAGCTACGCGTTCCTCCCCGCCCTGGCGTCGCGGCCGCAACTCGCCAGTCTCAACTACGCGTTCATCGGCCATCTGCAGCTCTCCCGCTATCCCTACGAACTGCCGCCGGAAACGCAGTACATCCTCGCCGATCTCAGTGAATTTCTCACCTATCAAATCCAGTACGGCTGGCATTTCCTCTACGCCCAGGATTACCCGGGTGCGGCCGCCCGGTTACGGCAACGTTTGGCGCGCGACGGCTTCGCAGTCACCGCCATCGCCGGCAGCACGGCGCTGCTGGAGCGCGGCGGCACCGACGCCGTTGCACTCTATCGCATTCTCGACCAGGCGCCCACGGACCTGCACCGGCAGCCCGTGGCGACCGAATCCGGACTCCAATTTCTCGGCTGGCGCGCCGCCGACCCGGCACCGGGACCGGTACCGGCCGACCGCCAGCTGCCGCTCACGCTCTACTGGCGAACGGAACTGCCGCAGAAACAACCGTACTACTGGCAGCTAACGGTCGCAGGCAAAGCCATTACCCCGCTGTATCCGCTCGGGAACGGATTGCTGCCGGCCACCGACTGGCCGGTCGGGGCAATCGTGGAAACCAATTCCTGGACGATTGCGCCCGACGTTCCACCCGACCAAGATATCGCGCTGAAATTAGTCACCGTCCAGGCCGGCGGCCTGTACCTCGCGCCGGATCTGGCAACGGAACTGCGCATTGAGCGCAGTCAAAAAATCAGCCCGGCGATTCCGCTGGGCACGCTCGCTGAACTGACCGGCAGGCCGTAAGTTCACTCGACCCGGTAGATGGTAATCGCCGGATTAACGTACACGGCAAAAAGGCCGGGCACGTTGTCCAACCGCGGCCCACTCAGCTGCCGTTCAAACCAGCCGGACCAAACGTAGCGGATTTTTTTCTCGCTGAGAAACTGCTGCCGCGCCGCCGGATCGGATTCCCTATAGAACCGCTCCACTTCGGCGCGTTTTTTTGCGCTGTCCACGGTTTCATCCCCGTGGCCGAAGTACAGCGTCCGGCCGGCGTAACCGGCAAGGAACAGGCCGCTGTCGTGCGACGCGAGCGTGATGTCGCCGGGTTTCGCGTGCGCCGCCAGGTAGCCGGCGGCATCAAAAAATTCCGCGGGAAAATAGAACGACGACGGCAGACTCCGATAGTACCGGATATCGTGCGCCACCAATCCGACCGGCGAACCGAACGCCAGGACCGCCAGCACCGCGCCGGCAGCGATCCCGCCCGCCGCACCGAGGCGGCGGGTGATAGACTGGAATCCGCGCGCCAGTGGATCGGCCGCCATTATCGCCAGGGGTATGAGCAACCCCTGAATGTAGCGGGCCTGAAACTGACTGGGCCAAAACATCAGCGCCGCGCCAGCCAAAAGCCATGCGAGCACCCACCACCCGCGTTCCCCGATGGTGCGACGGAAATTCAAAACGCCGACGAGTGCGAGCGGCAGCACCACGCCGAATCCGGCGGCCACGTACGGCCAGGGCGGCAACCGGGCGATGTTCTGCAGCGAACGAAAGGCAATGACGGGGCTGGACTGCAACAGCCATTGGTGGTAGCCCAGCGAAATGACGGCGCCCAAAACCAGCGGCAGCATATAGGGTATCGTCCGGTAAGGCGGCTTCCCGGTGGCCACCCAACGCAGACCGAACCAAAACACGGGCACGGCAAACAGCGTCGGCCAGTGGTACGGATGAAAGTTGAGCAGGATGGCCGCACTGAGTCCGGCGATTGCACTCCAGCGCCACGCATGGCGCTCACACGCGAGCATCAGCGCGACCACCGTGAGAATCAAAAATATCCACGATAAAACGAGGTGCGGTGAAGACCCCAGGCTCAAGATCGGCGAAATCCACGGCATCCACAAATCCACGG
>JAQTQO010000069.1 GCA_028712155.1 Patescibacteria group bacterium
GAAAAGTAGCTGAGTGCTTTTTTCATATGAGTGGTGGTTATATGTGTGATTAAGTGATCAGGTTTGGGTAGGCAAATCGACCTGCAATTTTTTGCCAAAACCCCTTAATGATCGTGATGATATAGACGACGTATCAGACTGGGAAAAATTACATCCGGTGGATCTCTCGGTATTTTGGGTGGTTTTTACGCAATAATGTGATCAGTGGCATGCACATCAAAAGACATGCTCTGCGCATGTCTTTTGACTCGGATTGAAAAATGTGGCGTAATGCGATTTCGTCCAGGTTTTTATTCTTCCCGATTATTATCCTGCTTCCTGTTGCTTGTTTCACGACCTTGTTTTTCTGAGGTATCCTGCGTATCATTCCGTCGTTCCACCGCGGTTGGCTGAGGCAATGGATTCATTTTTCTATCACCACGGTTGAATTGTTCCGTCGTGGTGGCCGTCCCGTTATCCTGGGGCTGAATTATTTCACTCGTGCTCGTGGGCGCAGAATCCTTTGGCTGGCTCTCGTCGCGGCGGTCTTTGAGGGTTCCGTCCTGAGAATTCCCATCAGGGTGGGTATCGGATGGTTTGATGCCGAGGAAATCGCGTTCTTGCATGATGGTTTTGGTTTCCTGGGCGATCCGCTGCGCGTTCTGAAATTGTGTGAACGCGTCGCCATATTTTTTCTCTGCCAGATTTTTTTCGCCTTCAGTGACGGAATGACGCGCGGCCGATACGTCTTCGGTCGTATCTTGCCGTGCCGTCGGGTTCATCGTCTCAAGGCGTGGTTGCATATACGTCTGGACCTCAGAGATCTTGCGCTCAGCGGTATGCTGTGTATCTTCGGCGGCGGACTTCACGTTCGGCACCGCCCCGCCCACAACTTCAGCTTCCGATTTTTTCCGGTCGTTCTCGGTCGCGGCCAGCGCGGCGTTGACACTGGTCGCCAAATTGTTCACCTGCGCCTGTTCCGGCGTCGGGTGCTTTTCGAGATCGTTGAGAATTGTTCGATGGGCCCGCAATGTTGCCTCAAAATGGGAATTGACTTCGGCGGCCGTTTGCGTTTGGCCGTTCGCTGCCAGCTGCGCCGCTTTCTGGTTTGCGCTCTGCACCGAAGCGGTGAAGCGTTGCGCCAGTTCCGTTTGTACCTGCTGGTTGAGGCGTCCTTGGATTGCTAACTGTTCCGCCTCTCGCAGCCGGCGCAGGGCCTGTTGCGATGACCATTCCGCTTTGGCTTCCGGCGTCAATGTCAGTGCGGTCCGGACGTTTTCGTTGACGGCAATTTTCACCGGGTAAAGCAGGTCGCCCGGCAATGCGGTTTCGGCCGCCCAGCTCGTACCGCCGATCAGGAGCAGCGCGATTACGGCGGTCAATGCATAACCATGCCGAAGCATCGCGCGGAAAAATGCCCAGCGCTCATTGATTCCCGATAGAACCGTCGCGTGCTGGGACGGTGGATTTTGCCGCATAAACTCCAGCACGGAGTACCGCAGCGCCTGACGCTCGGAATCGGTCAGCGACATCTTGCGCCGCAAAAGTTTGAATATATTTTTCATATCGTAACGTTTCAATGGAGAAATTTTCGGAGCTGGGTGATGCCGCGATGAATGCGCACGGAAATCACGTTCACCGAGTCGCCGGTGATTTCTGCGATTTCCCTCGGCGTGAGGCCGTCCACGTAGCGCAGCAAGACTGCCTCGCGGTAGGGTTCATCGAGCTGCCGCATGATCGCAACAGCCCGATCGAGGTCAAGCCGGATCTGTAAATGTTGTGCGATACCATCGGCGGCGGGTTCGAAGCCCCGTTCCTGCAGCGCATCCAGCGATGTTTCCTTCCGTTTCCGGTGGTAGTCAATGATGCAATGGCGGGCGGTCGCGTAGAGAAACGCGCGCAGTTGCCGGATTTCATTCCCTTCGGCCACATGTCTCCAGGCCCGAAAAAACGTTTCCTGTACGAGCTCTTTAGCCGTCTCCCGTTCATAGACGCGGAAATAGCAGTACCGGAAAATTGCGTCCGCGTACTTTTCATATGCCGCGATGAACGCATGTTCATTTTTGGTAGGTGCTGACATAGTAGACGTACTGATCTGCCAATACTTACCGTGTCGGTATATTTTAGCGTACCGTAGAGAAAAATCAATACCCGCAGGGAACATTCCAAAAACCCCGTACCGATACAGTGCCGGTACGGGGTTTTGGCTGCGCGGCCCGGAAGTGTTTTATGTGTTGATGCGGTAGCCCAACCCGTGTACCGTTTCAATCAGGCGTCCGTCGCGGTCATTGAGTTTTTTTCTCAGATTGGTGACATGGACATCCACCACGTTGCTGAATGAGTCAAAGGCGAAATCCCATAAACTCGATATGATCTGCTCGCGATTCATGACCTGGTTGGGATGGCGCATGAGGTATTCCAGCAAGCTGAATTCCTTGAGCGTGAGTTTTATTTCGTTGTTGCCCCGGATAACTTTTCTTGAAGACGGGTTCAGCGTGATATCCTGTATGCGCAGTTCGGCCGGTAAAACCGTTTCCGGCCGGCGCAGGACGGCGTGGATTCGCGCCAGTAACACCTCAAAAGAAAAGGGCTTGGCCAGGTAGTCATCGGCT